>CAMNAY010000146.1 GCA_946531975.1 uncultured Ruminococcus sp.
AGCAGCGGTCGCCTCGGGCATCTTGTAGTAGCCCTTCATGATGTTGTAGCCGCGTGCGCAGAATTCGCCGTCCACGCCGTCCGGCACTTCCTCGCCGGTCTCGGGATCGACGATCTTGCACTCGACGCCGAAGATCGGACCGCCGACGGTGTTCACACGGTCTTCGATGGAATCGGTCGTCTTGCTCATGGTTGTTGCAGGAGAAGCCTCGGTCTGACCGTAGGTGATGCAGATTTCAGGCATGTGCATCTTCTCGATGACTTCCTGCATCGTCTTGATCGGGCAGGGAGAGCCCGCCATGATGCCGGTGCGCATGTGAGAGAAATCGGTCTGCGGGAAGTTTTCATGACCGAGCATTGCGATGAACATGGTCGGGACGCCGTGGAAGCAGGTGATCTTCTCCTGATTGATGCAGTGCAGACCCTTGCGCGGGGAGAATGCAGTGATCGGGGACATCGTGACACCGTGCGTCACGGAAGCGGTCATCGCGAGCACCATGCCGAAGCAGTGGAACATCGGCACCTGAATCATCATGCGGTCCTCTGTCGAGAGATCCATGCAGTCACCGATTGCCTTGCCGTTGTTGACGACATTGTAATGCGTCAGCATAACGCCCTTGGGGAAGCCGGTCGTGCCGGAGGTGTACTGCATATTTGCGACGTCATCCTTCTTGATCGCACGGCGGCGGCGCTCAACCTCGGTCAGCGGAACCTCGGTGTGCTTTGCGACTGCCTCATCCCATGTGTAGCAGCCCGGCTGCTTGCTCTCAATCGTGATGACATTGCGCAGGAACGGGAACTTGGCAGACTCCAGCTTGCCCGGTTCCGAATTCGGCAGCTCCGGGATCAGCGTGCGGATAATTTCGTTGTAGTCGGTGCCCTTGTAGGAGTCGATCATGACCAGCGTGTGCGTATCGGACTGCTTGAGGACATACTCTGTCTCGTGAATCTTATTGCCGGTGTTGAAGGTGACCAGCACGGCGCCGATCTTCGTGGTTGCCCAGAAGGTGATGTACCATGCGGGGACATTGGTTGCCCAGATCGCGACCTTGTCGCCGGCACCGACGCCCATTGCGATCAGTGCGCGGGCAAAGGTGTCCACATCGTCGCGGAACTGCGGATAGGTGCGGGTGTAGTCCAGCTCGGTGTAACGGAATGCATACTGGTTCGGGAACTGTTCGCAGATGCGGTCGAGGACATCCGGGAAGGTGTAGTTGATGAGACGCTCCTTCGGCCACGGATAGTAGCCGGTTCCGCGGTTGCTGACCTGAAGCTCATGCTTGTATTTCGTGCGGTACTTGGACATGTAATCCGCAAACTGCGGGAACACGATACCGGCATCGGACAGCTCAGGCATCCAGCGCTTGACCCATTCCAGCGAGATGTAGCCGGTGTAGTTGACGCTGTCGAGTGCGGCGAGCATTTCGTCCAGCGGCAGGTCTCCTCTGCCCATCAGTTCATAGCGCAGCTTGCCGTCGGTAAAGGAGCTGTCCTTCGTCTGAACGAACTTGATATACCGGCCGAGATTTGCAACGGTTGTTTCGGGGGATTCGCCGCCGTACCGGTAGGGGTGATGCATATCCCAGAGGGCAGCGGCATGGATATTGTCAATGCTGTCGAGCAGTGCTGCAAGGCGCTTGGTGTCGCTGAATACGCCGTTGGTTTCGACCAGCAGCGTGACATCATGTGCCTCTGCCTCCGGAATCAGCGACTTCAGCATCTCCGCGACATAGGCATCGTCCACAGCACCGGTGACTTCGCCGTAGCGGTCACCCAGCACGCGGATATACGGTGCGCCGACTGCCTGTGCCAGCTCCATACATGCAAGCAGCTCTTTTCTGTTCTGTTCCTCGTTGTCTTTTTCGTTCAGGCAGCAGTTCGAGTCCACGCAGGGGATCTCAAGCTTGAGCTGACGCAGCTTTGCAACAGTCTTGGCAAGCTGTGCACCGGTGAAGGGCTTGCTGCGGAACGGATCTGCGGGCAGACCGTACGTGCGAAGCTCGATGCCGTCAAAGCCCAGATCTTTTGCCATCGCGTAAACGTCCGGCCATTCAAAATCCGGACAGCCCAGTGTCGAAAAACAGATTTTCATAACGGTTCCTCCATAAAAAGATGTACAAAAAGCGGTGTGAAGTCCTCTGACCTCACACCGCTGCTTTGCATGATTTCTGCGTATCCTTCTATTCGCTCAAAAATCACCGACGCACAACGAAGCAGGCCTAGAGGATTGACCCAAGACCGTAAGTCGAAGCACGAGGTTCAGCAGAGCATTGAACATAACGGATGCCGCCCTTTCTGCCGGTTATACCGGCGAATTTACAGTTGCATTATAGCACGGTAAAGCGTGATTTGTCAAGAATTTCACAAAGATTTTCTGAGATTCCGGCAATATGCATATAAACGCAGAAGCATTCATGCCAAACTTGTTGAGATTTTGCTGCGTCTGTAATCTCCTGTCCGGAGCGGATCAATCGGGGAGAATATCACGAAAGCGGCGGGGCGCTAAAGGGGGGCACAACGCGCTCCATTGACATTTTCAGAGAGATTCGGTATAATAGTAGTGCAAATCTTAAGAGGAATGAAGGAAAGGGTGACCCTTTGCATGAAAAAGCTGCTGCGGTATCTCGCAGATTACAAAAAGGAATGCATTTTAGGACCGCTGTTCAAAATGCTGGAAGCGACCTTTGAACTGCTTGTGCCGCTCGTTGTCGCGTCGATGATCGACAAGGGCATCGCAAACGGAGACCGCGCCTACATCGTGCGGATGTGTCTGCTGCTCGCCGGACTTGCGGCGGTCGGTCTGACCAATACGCTGTTTGCACAGTATTTTGCGGCGAAGGCGGCGACGGGCTTCTCTGCAAAAGTGCGTCATGCGCTGATGCAGCATATCCAGAAGATGACCTACACAGACCTTGACACGCTCGGAACATCTTCACTGATCACCCGCATGACCAGCGATATCAACCAGCTTCAGAACGGTGTCAATCTGACAATCCGGCTGCTGCTGCGCTCGCCTTTCATTGTATTCGGCGCGATGATTATGGCGTTTACGGTCGATGTCAGGGGTGCGCTCGTGTTTACCGTCGCGATCCCGCTGCTGTCCGTTGTGGTCTTCGGGATCATTCTGCTGACGATTCCGATGTACAGGCGTGTGCAGGAGCGGCTTGATGCCGTCACGGATACGACCCGCGAGTCACTGACCGGTGTACGCGTAATCCGCGCCTTCCGCAATGAACAGGCGGAGACGGATACCTTCCGCGCACAGAACAGCCTGCTGGTGAAAATGCAGCAGAAGGTCGGCTCTGTCTCGGCGCTGATGAATCCGCTGACCTATGTTCTGGTCAACGGCGCTGTCATTGCGCTGATCTGGGTCGGCGCACTTCGGGTCAACTCCGGCGCGCTGACGACCGGTGCAGTCGTGGCGCTGTATAATTATATGTCTCAGATTCTCGTTGAACTCATCAAGTTCGCAAATTTTATCATCACCGTGACCAAAGCGGTCGCCTGCGGAAATCGTGTGCAGGCAGTGCTTGATTCCGGAACGCCGGTCACAGACAGCACAGAGGAGCCGCAGACGGCGGAATCCGCACGCGGCACACTGTCCTTCTCGCATGTGACCTTTTCTTATGCGGGTGCTGCGGAGCCGTCACTGACGGATATCTCCTTCACCGCAAAGCGCGGCGATGTCATCGGCATCATCGGCGGCACCGGATCGGGAAAGAGTACGCTGGTCAATCTGATTCCGCGTTTCTATGAACCGACTGCGGGCAGCATTACGATCGACGGCATCGACAGCAGCGAATTTCCGCGCCCCGCACTGCGGAAGCGGATCGGCATTGTCCCGCAGAAGGCGGTGCTGTTCCACGGGACAATCCGGCAGAATTTGCAGTGGGGCATGAAGAATGCGGACGATACCGCCCTGCATGCCGCACTGACGGCTGCACAGGCAGAGGACATCGTCAATGCCAAAAAGGACGGGCTGGACGAGATGATTACCGAGAGCGGCCACAATCTCTCAGGCGGTCAGCGGCAGCGGCTGACAATCGCCAGAGCGCTTGTCCGCAAGCCGGAATTCCTGATTCTCGACGACAGTACCTCCGCACTGGACTACGCGACCGATGCCGCTCTGCGAAAGGCACTGCGCGAGCTGCCGGAGCAAACAACCGTGTTTATCGTCTCGCAGCGCACCGCTTCGATCCAGCATGCAGACCTGATTCTCGTACTGGAGGACGGACATCTTGCCGGAAGCGGCACGCATGAATCGCTGCTGCAAAGCTGCCCTGTGTATCAGGAGATCTATGCATCGCAGTTTCCGGATGATGCAGAAAAGGAGGTGCAGCGCAATGGCAAATGAGACCAAAACGACGCTGAAGCGCGTACTGCATGACCTGAAACGCGAGCGGAAATGGCTTGTGATGACGCTGATACTTGCCTTTGTAACGGTTGCACTGACGCTCTGGGTGCCGATTCTGATCGGTCAGGCGATCGACTGTATCGAGGGAAAGGGCATGGTCGATTTCTCCGCAGTGACGCGGATCCTCATAACGATCGGCGGGTCGGTCGCGGTGACTGCACTGGCACAGTGGCTCATGAGCATCTTCCACAATAAGATTACGTATGAGA
>CAMNAY010000147.1 GCA_946531975.1 uncultured Ruminococcus sp.
TTACGCAATGGACAGGGGCTTTGCGGTCTGCGATGCCGACCTCTCGCCGGAGCGCCGGCTTCAGGGCGCGAACGGTCAGGGACTCGCGACCTACAAGGAGCTGATGCAGAATCTCTCGACGAAAACGAAGCCCGACGGCGGCGCCCTGACGCTGATCCTCGACCGCTGGATCAACGGCATCCGCACGAATGTTGCGGCGGAAAGCGGGCTGGAGCTGACCAATCCCGAATTTCACAAACAGGTCGAGCGGCAGATTTTTCAGGTCGTCGATTCGCTGAGCGCACTGGTTCACGGCTTTGACTTTGCGACGCTCCTGCGGCTGTATTACCGCAGCTTTGTTGAGGACGATGCCGAGACCAAGGCAAAGGTCGTCAAGTGGTTCCGCGGTGAATACCAGAACAAGACCGAGGCGAAAGCCGATCTCGGCGTGAGCATCTGCATCCGTGACGACGACTGGTACGAATACATCAAGCTGTTCGCGATGTTCTTAAAGCAGGCGGGCTATCAGGGACTGATCGTGCTGGTTGATGAGCTGGTGAATCTCTACAAGATCCCGCAGAGCATCTCCCGCGACAAGAATTACGAGAAGATCCTCACGATGTTCAATGACACGATGCAGGGCAAGGCGCAGTATCTCGGCATTGTGATGTGCGGTACCCCGCAGTGCATGGAGGATCCGCGCAGGGGCATTTACAGCTATGAGGCACTGCGCTCGCGGCTCTCCGACGGCAAATACTGCGGCGACGAGAACAACCTCCACGCGCCGATCATCCGGCTGAACCCGCTTGGCTATGCGGAAATGCGCATTCTGGTCGAGAAGCTCGCGGAGATTCATTCCGTGCTGTATGATTACACGCAGATCGTCACGGCAGCGGACATGGATGCGTTCATCAAGATCGAATACGGGCGCATCGGTGCGGACAGCAGTCTCACCCCGCGTGAGGTGATCCGTGATTTTATCGAAGTATTGGATATCATGCAGCAGTCGCCGGGCAAGACGGTCGCCGAGCTGCTGGGCTCCGATTCCTTCACCTATGCGCAGACCGCCCTTGCGGAGCAGGAGCCCGTCGAGGACGAATATGCCGAATTTACAGTGTAAATTCAGCTTCCTGTGCGATAATTGATATGCCGGAAACGAAGATTTTATCTTCGCGAAAATAAAACTAAATTTTAGGAGAATGATTACCATGAACAAGAAATTTGCAAGACTCACCGTGATCTGTGCGGCAGCGGGCATGATGCTGCTTTCGGGCTGCGGCAAGAACGACAGCAGCAATGCCGGCACGACCGTTGACAATTCCGGCAACGCATCGCAGGTTGCGGAGGTCGCGGACGCCAAGATCGGCGAGAACGCGTTTATCATCACGCTGTACCCGGAGTATGCGCCGATCACCTGCGAGAACTTTGAGAAGCTGGTCAAGGAAGGCTTCTATGACGGTCTGACCTTCCACCGCATCGTGGACGGTTTCATGGCGCAGGGCGGCGACCCCGACGGCACCGGTGCGGGCGGCTCCGATCAGGAGATCAAGGGCGAGTTCAGCTCCAACGGCGTGGACAACAAGCTCTCGCATACGGACGGCGTCGTTTCGATGGCGCGCTCGCAGGCACCGGATTCCGCATCCAGCCAGTTCTTCATCTGCTACGGCAATCAGTCCTTCCTCGACGGCAACTATGCCGCATTCGGCAAGGTCACCGAGGGCATGAACGTCGTCGAGAGCTTCACGACCGTCGAGCGCAAGATGAACGGCATGGGCGAGGCGGCAGTCCCGATGACGCCGGTCGTCATGGAAAAGGTCACGATGCTGGAGGACGATTCGGACGGCAATCCCCGCGTGCAGGTTATCATGAAGGACTTTCCGCTGAAGAAATAAGCATAAAAAGGCACATCCCGTTCCGGTTTACGGGACGGGATGCGCTGCATTCCGAAGGATTATTCCGCATCTTCACTGAATTCGAGGATGTCGCCGGGCTGACAGTGCAGCGCGATACAGATTGCATTCAGCGTTGAAAAGCGGATTGCGCTGACCTTTCCGGTTTTGAGCTTTGATAGGTTGACGTTGCTGATGCCGACCCGCTCGCTCAGCTCGTTGAGACTCATTTTTCTGTCTGCCATGACGCGGTCCAGCCGTAATATGATCGCCATGCCGCACCTTACAGTGTCTCGTCGGATTCCAGCTGAAGCATCGAACCGTAGTGTATGATATTCGCAATGAACAGGAACATCAGTCCCTCGATGACCGTATAAAAGCCGGTGATGATCAGGGAAAACAGGTCGGGATGTGCGATGTGAAATGCCTCAGATCCGGAGATGAGTGTGCCCGCGAGTGGCGGCAGAATTGCCCGAAGCATGAACAGAATGCCAATGATGTTCAGCGACCGAACGGTCTGTCCGGTGAACGGAATGCCGTTTCCGGCGATGCGGAAAAACATGATTCCCGCGGTCAGCACGATTCCCGCGACAATGACAAATGCGGTAAAGATTTCGACTGCCTGAAACCGCGTGCCTGCAGTCATGCCGAACTGATCAGAAAGGCAGATGTACACCGAGCAGAACGCGCCGTACAGATCGGCGAGCGCGGCAGCGGCACAGATGACAGCAGTCAGCAGGCTGCCCTTTTTGAGCTTTTCGATCGCCGTGTTTTTGTTCGTAATTTGTTTGCTCATTTGGATTCCTCCTTTTCCTGTTCAAAGTGTTTCGTCAGATTCCTGCTGAAGTGCTGCGCCGTAACGGAATGTCCGTGCGAGAAAGAGCAGCAGAATGCAGAAGCTGAGCGAAAGATAGTTCATAACATTCGGCCTGAAAAACTGTAAGTAAATATGCGGTTCGGAGAAGGCATTGTACCGCAGGACCGTTCCAAGCCAGAAGAATGCCGGCAAAACGGCATACAGACCCTGTAAAATGCCTGCGGCAGTCAGCAGAATGCTGTTCGTTTGTGTGAACGGCAGTCCGGTTTTGCGCAGACGGCTGAACAGGACGGTCAGCAGGATCAGTGTGCTGTCTGTCAGGATGCATTTCACGATCAGATCCCCCGTCGGATACCCGATCGGGGTCATACCGGGCAGCGGGTTCGGATACGCAAGATTCCAGATGATCCGGCGAAGATAGAGGAATGTCTGTCCGATGAAAAAGAGGACAGAGATCACCAGCGCGGTTTTCGCAAATTGGCGGATGCGGGCGGATGCCTGCTCCTTGAGAACATCATGATTGTAATCCATCGTGATACTCCTTTCATGTTGTGCGCGGTTGTGCGGAGCCGTTTCTCTCTCCGTTGGTTGCAGTATAGCACATAGTTTTATGTTTGTCAACTATAAATTAACGATAAACGATAAATATTATATGTTTGCACAATCCGGCAGGACGGATTGGCAGGCACCGTTATGCATTTTGCTGATCAGAATTGATCGAAATTGATAAAAAGGCGGTGACATATGAACGCATTTGAGCGCTATGCGCCCTTCATTCAGGATTATATCTATCAGAGCGGCTGGGAAAAGCTCAGAGCCGTGCAGGTCGCCGCAGCGGACGCGATCTTCAACACGGAGGACAATGTGCTGATCTCCGCCTCGACCGCCTCCGGCAAGACCGAAGCAGCCTTTTTCCCCGCGCTGACCCTGTTGGAGGAGAACCCGTGCAGTTCGGTCGGCATCGTCTATATCGCGCCGCTGAAGGCACTCATCAATGACCAGTTCACCCGCCTGACCGACCTCTGCGCAGAAACAGACATCAGGGTCTGGCGCTGGCACGGCGATGTCGGATCCTCGCAGAAGGCGAAGCTGCTGAAGAATCCCTCCGGCATTTTGCAGATCACGCCGGAATCGCTCGAAGCGCTGATGCTGCACAAGCACGCCGCGATTCCCGCGATGTTCCATGACCTGCGCTTCGTCATCATCGACGAGGTACATTCGCTGCTGCGCGGCGACCGCGGCGGTCAGACGCTCTGCCTGATCGAGCGGCTCTCCGACCTCTCCGGCGCAAAGCCCCGCAGAATCGGGCTTTCCGCGACAATCGGCAACATCGAGGAGGCAGCGGCATATCTCGGCACCGGCTCGCACCGGAATACGGTGATCCCGCAGATCGAGGCGCAGAAAAGTACATGGCGGCTCTCGATGGAGCATTTTTACGCGATGGACACGCAGGCTGCGGAGGGCAAAGAGGTCGATGCGCCGGAGCCGCTGGAACGCGAAACGGACAAGGCACCGAATCACGCCGACCCCGCATACGGCTATATTTTCTCGCATACACGCGGAAAAAAGTGCCTGGTGTTTGTCAATTCCCGCGAGGAATGCGAGGCGGTCACGACCTCTCTGCGGCAGTATTGCGAATGGAACCGCGAGCCCGACCGCTTCCTCATTCACCACGGCAACCTCTCCGCCGCGATCCGCGAGACGGCAGAGGCCGTCATGAAGGACGAGGAGCAGGTGTTGACAACCGTCACGACCGCAACACTTGAGCTCGGAATCGACATCGGCAAGCTGGAGCGTGCCTTTCAGCTTGACGCACCGTTTACGGTATCCTCATTTTTGCAGCGCATGGGACGCACCGGCCGGCGCGGTCTGCCGCCGGAGATGTGGTTTGTGATGCGGGAGGAGGAGCCCGAGGCGAGGGCGATGC
>CAMNAY010000148.1 GCA_946531975.1 uncultured Ruminococcus sp.
GCATTTCAAGCCGATCTTCAGGCAGGAAATATCCCGCGGCACACGGCGGTCATGCTTCGCGTGCTCATAGAGCGTTTCGAGAAGCGCTGTACCCTGAGCAATCTCATCCGTCACTTCCTGTGCAATCAGGAAGGCTGTGCGGCTTTCGTCAAACTCGCCGAGCGTCTCCCGGAAAACATCCATGCGGTTGTTTTCACAGCCAAGCCCCAGCACCAGCACGCCGCCGCAGTTCGGATGCTTCACCATTCTTTGCAGGATCATACGGGTGCGTTCATGATCCTCCCCGATCTGCGAGCAGCCGTAAGGATGCGTGAATGCAAAGCAGCCGTCGATTCCTTCGGGGGAAGGGTGACTGCGGTTGAATGCTTCCGCAATCGCCCGTGCCTGCGCATTCACACAGCCGACCGTCGGAATGACCCACAGCTCATTCCGGATGCCGACTGCGCCGCCCTGCCGTTCATAGACCTGAACGGTCCGTGCAGGAACCTGCGGAAAGGGCGCGATCTCCTTCGGATGATAGGTATACGCAAGTGTACCGCTGAGACAGGTCGCCATATTATGGCTGTGGACATGGCTGCCTGCCGCGATATCGACGGTTGCATGTCCGATCACCGCACCGTACTTAATGACCTGCTCGCCGGCTTTGATCGGTCTGCGCGCAAATTTATGTCCCTTTGCAATATCGGAAAGCAGCGTCACACCCTCTGCCGATTCCCCTTTTTTCAGCGCACACAGCGCCACGGCAACGGAATCTTCCGGCGAAATCACGATTGTTTTCTTCATCATGTCATTCACCAAGGAAATCGCGCAGGGCTGCACGCTCACCGTCCCGGACAATATGCTCGATATATCCGGCGACTACGCAGACATTGTCATCGTCCCGCAGATCCTGACCCCACAGTTCCGCCGCGGAAAGCACCTTTTCTGCGATCTCACAGAAATCCGTCAGTTCCCACAGGCTGCGCCAGAAGTCCAGATATGCAGCGTCATCTGCCAGCCGGATCTCCTCGTCCCCGCGTCTGCCGCGGAAGAACACGGCCATCGACGCGAGCGCAAACAGAATGTGCCGCGGAGAGCGTCCGTTCTTTCTGCGGTAATCGCGATATGTCGGCAGAAGGCGCGTTCTGAACTTCGTGGTTGAATTCAGTGCAATCGACATCAGCTCATGCCGCATATACGGATTCAGGAACCGTTCGATCACATCGCCGGCAAAGCGGTCCAGTTCCTCCTTCGGGAGACTGACCGTCGGCTTGATCTCGCTGTTGATCAGCCCGCGGATGAATGCGCCGATTTCCGGATCGGTCACTGCCTCGCGCACGGTGTCGATGCCGCAGAGATATGCGACCGGCACCATCGCCGTGTGTGCGCCGTTCAGGATTTTGACTTTGCGCTGCTTATAGGGCGTGATGTCATCGGCAAAGATCACATTCAGTCCGGATTTGTCCGCCGGGAAACGCGCATAGATGAACGGCTCCTTTTCGATCACCCAGAGGTGGAAGATCTCGCCCTTGACAATACTGTTGTCATTGTAGCCGGTCTGCGCGCAGATCTCCGGAGCCGTTTCCCGCGGATAGCCGGGCACAATGCGGTCAACCAGTGTATTGGTGAAGTGGTTTGCGGTTGTGAGCCATTCGATGAATTCTGCGCTCATGTTGTTGATCTTCGCAAGCTCGGTCAGAATCCGTTTCAGTTCGGTTCCGTTGCAGTCGATCAGTTCACAGGGAATGATCCCCAGCCCCTTATCGGCAGCACCGCCGAAGAATTCATATCTTGCATGCAGAAACGCCAGCAGCTTGCCCGGATAGCTTTTCGGGCACACCGAAAAATCGGTGTCGGTCTCATCCAGCGCAATACCCGCCTCCGTTGTGTTGGAAATCACAATTTGCAGGTCTTCACTTTTGGCATAGGAAAGGAATTTCTCATAGTCCGTATAGGGTACGACAAAGTCCTGAAGCACGTCGATGATCTCACGCTTCTGCACGCGCTCGCCGTTCTCAATGCCCTCAAGGCAGACTGTATACAGACCGTCCTGCTCCGCAAGCTCCTTTGCCCTGCCGTTCGGCGTCGGCTGCACAACAACGGCGCCTGCGTTCATGATGCCGTTTTTGTTGAGATCCTGCACGATCCAGTCCACAAATGCGCGCATAAAATTGCCCGCGCCGAATTGCAGGATGCGGATGGGTCTCGCTGCTGCCGGATAATTTGCCCTGTTCAAGTTTTTCATAATGAAACCTCAGCTCACTCTTGTTTTGATGCGTCTTGTTGTCTGCTTATCAAACAGATAAATGCTGCTGTACGGAATATAAAATTCAAACTCCTCGGCGACCTTCGGCGAATCGTGCGGGTCAACCTTGACAATCGACTTGATGCCGGACAGATCGGCGTAAACATTCGTGTTGTCACCGAGCAGCTCAACCAGTTCGACCACGCACCGCATTTTGTAAGCCTCGCTGACATCGTCGCGAGCTGCGAGACGTGCTGCCTCCGGACGGAAGCCGAAGATGACCTCCTGCCCTTCATACTGCGCCAGCACCTCGCGGTCAACGGCAAGCGTGAGATCAATGGTGTTCTCCGGCAGCTCAATGCAGCCGCTGCGGATGCGCGCCTCGATAAAATTCATCGGCGGCTCCCCGATAAATCCCGCGACAAACAGATTGACAGGATTGAAATACAGATCATACGGCGTGCCGACCTGCTGGATATAGCCGTTCCGCATGACAACAATCCGGTCTGCCATTGTCATTGCCTCGGTCTGATCGTGTGTGACATAGATCGTTGTTGCGCCGGTTTCGCGGTGAATCTGCGAGATTTCCGACCGCATCGTCACACGCTGTTTTGCATCGAGATTGGACAGCGGCTCGTCCATCAGAAAGATATCGACTTTGCGGATGATTGCCCGGCCGACGGCAACTCTCTGCCGCTGACCGCCCGAAAGCTCACGGGGCATCCGGTCGAGATAATCCGTCAGACCGAGAATCTTCGCGGACGCAAGCACCCGCTCCTCGATCACATCGTCGTCAACGCCCTGCAGCGTCAGCCCGAATGCGAGATTGTCATAGACCGTCATGTGCGGATAGAGCGCATAGCTCTGGAACACCATCGCAACGCCGCGTTCACGGGGACCCATATCGTTCGCCTTTTCGCCGTCGATATAGAAATCACCCTTGCTGATATTCTCCAGTCCCGCGATCATGCGCAGCGTCGTGGATTTTCCGCAGCCGGAGGAGCCGACAAATACGATAAATTCGCCTTTTTCGATCTCCAGATTAAAATCGTGTACGGCGTGAAAGCCGTTCGGGTAGATCTTATTGATTCCCCGCAAAGTTAAATATGCCATAACTCAATCCCACACTTTACATCGGTTTCCGTTTATCGCAGTTCCTGATTGCTGACCGTATCCATATCGTCATAGGTCTGATTTTCACCGCACATGCCCCAGATAAACGTATAGCAGCTTGTTGCGGTGCCGCTGTGGATCGACCAGCTCGGACTGATGACAGCCTGCTCGTTGTGCATGATGATGTGGCGGGTCTCCTGCGGCTGTCCCATCATGTGAAAGACCACATTGTCGCCCTCGACTTCAAAGTAGAAATACACTTCCATTCGCCGCTCATGCGTATGCGCCGGCATCGTATTCCATGAGCTTGTCCGGTCCAGCTCGGTCATGCCCATCGAAAGCTGACAGGATTTGCAGACCGCCGGATGAATATACTGATTGACCACACGCTTATTCAGGTTTTCCGGACTGCCGAGCGCGATGTGATTTGCTTTTTCCTTCGTGATGAACACGGTCGGATAGGTCTGATGCGCCGGGCAGGAATTGATGTAGAACTTTGCCGGTGCCGCAGCATCTGCCGAGCGGAAGATGATCTCCTCTGTGCCCATGCCGATGTACAAGCCGTCCTTATAGTCAAGCGTGTATTCCTTGCCGTCGAGAATGACGGAACCGGCGCCGCCGACATTGATGATGCCCATTTCGCGGCGTTCGAGGAAATATTCCGTGCCGAGCTCTCTGGTGCTGCCGAGCTTCAGCGCACCCTTGACCGGCATTGCACCGCCTGCGATCATTCTGTCCTGATGCGAATAGGTCAGCGCGATCTCATCAGCGACAAACACCTTCTCGATCAGGTAGTTTTTGCGCAGGGTCTCTGTGTCATAATTTCTGGAATCGTCGGGGTGATTGCTGTATCTGATATCCAAAATCATAAGAATTCTCTCCATTCACATAAATTGTCTGAGGTATGCCGCAGCAGGCGCAATATCTGCGCCGACTGTTCCTTCCAGCACAAGCGCCGCGTCCGGACAGACCTTCCGGATCTCCGGAATGATGCGTGCATAATCGAACATGCCCTGCCCGACGCCGCACTGCCTGAGCGTTCCGTCCGGCTGCACGGTGCAGTCCTTGATGTGAAACACGCAGATGCGGTCTCCGAAGGTTTGCAGCCCCTCCTGTAAAATATCGTACATTCTGCCGGCATTTGAGCTGTCCAGATAATTGTACAGATCAAAAATAATCCGGATGTTGTCCGCGCCGATGCGCTTCACGACATCTGCCAGCGTTTTCACATTCCAGCAGACATGCCCGAACGCACCCTCCATGCCGA
>CAMNAY010000149.1 GCA_946531975.1 uncultured Ruminococcus sp.
AAGCCGAGGATGAGGTTCATCGTTGCGCCGGCAACGGTGACAAGCATCCGCTTCCAGACAGGTGCCTTGCGGAAAGCTCTGGGGTCAGCAGATTCGTCGTCTTCGCCTTCCATGGCGCAGTATCCGCCGATCGGGAGCAGCCGGAGGGAATACTTGGTTTCGCCGCGCTTTTTCTGAAGAATCTTGGGACCCATGCCGATTGAGAATTCAAGGACACGGATGCCGCATTTTTTCGCGACGAAGAAGTGACCTGCCTCATGAATCATGATGATGACGCCGAAGCAGAGGATCGCGATGAGAACGGTGACAATGGTCATTGGAAACAGAACTCCTTTCGCTTACATACTGTAAGCAGATTATAACGAATTCGCGTGAGATGTGTGAAACAGTTATGTGATGAGACCGGGAAATACAGTCGGAAGAAGGAGCGGAATCATTGTGCAGCGATCTGCTCCGCGACGAAGTCTCTTGCAGCTTTGTCAGCCGTCTCGACATCCTCATAGCTGTGAAGCTCTGTGACCGGCAGTGAATCCAGCGCGGCATTGACCAGCTCGCCGATGCGCAGGAAGGAAATCTCTCCTTTGAGGAATGCGGCGACTGCTGCTTCATTGGCGCCGTTTGCGGTACAGGGCGCACTGCCGCCGCGTTCGCTCGCACGGATGCAGGCGGTGAGGCAGTCGAAGGTGTCGAAATCGGGCTTTGCAAAGGTCAGTGTGCCGTAGTCGGTCAGAGAAAGCGGTGCAGTCGGGCAGGGGAGACGGTTCGGATAGAGCAGTGCATACTGAATCGGGATTTTCATATCCGGCACGCCCATCTGTCCGATGACCGATTCGTCATTGTAGACGACGGCGGAATGCAGCACACTCTGCCGGTGAACGACAATCTCAATCTGATCGGGTCTGAGATCAAAGAGCCAGCGGGCTTCGATGAATTCAAGCCCCTTGTTCATGAGCGTGGCAGAATCGACGGTGATCTTTGCGCCCATGCTCCAGTTCGGGTGATTAAGGGCGTCCTGCACGGTGACATGTTCGAGATCCTGCTTTGTTTTTCCGAAGAACGGTCCGCCGGAAGCAGTGAGAATGATCTTCTTGAGCTGCTTTGCCTGATTGCCCTGCAAACACTGGAAAATTGCGGAATGCTCGCTGTCGATCGGATAGATCGGGACGCCCTTGTCGGCAGCAGCCTTCATGACGAGCGCACCGCCCGCGACGAGGGTTTCCTTATTTGCGAGGGCAATGGGCTTGCCGGCTGCGATTGCAGTGAGTGTCGGCTTGAGACCGACCATTCCGACGACGGAATTGAGCAGAGTTTCGGTAGAGCTGTGCTGTGCGATCTCACATAAACCGTCCATTCCTGCCAAAAGGCGGCAGCCAAGACCGGCTGCCGCTTCTTTGAGTGCAGAATAACGGGATTCATCTGCGATGCACAGCAGCTCAGGGCGCAGGACGCGCGCCTGTCTGACAAGCTCGTCAACATTGGTATTGGCAGAGAGTGCAGTCACGCGCAGGTGATGCATCTGGGCGACTTCAATCGCCTGTGTGCCGATACTTCCGGTTGAGCCGAGAATTGCAGCGCTGTTCGTCATATCGAAGAATCTCCTTTTGTTGTAAAGATGTGCAGAGCAGGATTACAGTTCAAAGAAGGTTGTAGCCTGCACAAATGCTGTAAAGAACGGCAGCACCAGCAGAACGCTGTCGAAGCGGTCGAGCAGACCGCCGTGACCGGGCATTGCCTTGCCGTAGTCCTTGATGCCGAGCTGACGCTTGAGTGTCGAAGCTGCGAGGTCGCCGAGTGTGCCGAGGACTGCGCAGACCATTGAAATGAGGATGACTGCGAACCAGTTGAGGCTGATGCTGATGCCCTTCTTGGTCATGACAGAGGCATAAATGCCGCAGAACAGGACGAAGAAGACAACATTCGAGGCGATCGCGCCGATGAAGCCTGCGACGGTTTTCTTGGGGCTGATCTCCGGGCAGAGCTTTGCGCGTCCGAAGAGTGTTCCGACGAAGTATGCGCCGGAATCCGCGATCCATGCACCGCCGAGTGCGAGAACGAGATAAGCGAGCCCGTGCTGTTCATGGGTATTGTTCAGGACGACAGCGAGGGACATTGCGTTCGGGATCAGGAACATGCCGGTAATGATCGCGAAGAAGGTTCTGTCCTCCATGCGTTTCTTATGCCGGACATAGTCATACAGCACGACGGTCACCGCAGCGACGGTGAGCATCGGACGGTAGCGGGATGCCAGGTTGACCTGAAGCATCGGCAGCAGCGCCGAGTAGAAGATCGCCGCGACTGCGGAGAGGTGATACCGGAGCAGCTTATTGACTGTCAGATACTCATAGATCATATATGCGGAGATCATCGCGACCGCGAGGGGCAGCATGAATGTGTTATGCAGGAACAGAATGATGAGCGCGACGACGATTCCGATTCCTGCTGTTATCAATCGTGTGACCATAAATATTTGCGGCAGATTCTGAAAAAAGCCTGTTTCTGCCGCGCCTCCAATCCAAATGAAAAAATCAAAGTCCGCCGAAGCGTCTGGTGCGTCTTGCGAATTCGACGATCGCCTTGTCAAGCTCTTTGCCGTCGAAATCGGGGAACAGGGTATCGCAGAAATAGAATTCCGCATAGGCACACTGCCAGAGCAGGAAATTCGAGAGCCGCTGCTCGCCGCCCGGACGGATCATGAGGTCGATGTCGGGCATTCCCGCGGTATAGAGGTTCTGTGCAAAGAGATCCTCGGTGATATCTTCGGGTTCGAGCTTGCCGTCCTTGACGAGCCGGGCGAGACGCTTTGCAGCGCTTGTGATCTCTCTGCGGGAGCCGTAGTTTGCAGCGATGCCGGCGGTCATTTTATCGAATTCGCCGGTGTCATGCTCCAGATCGGTAAACATCTTCTGAAGATCCGGCTCAAAATCATCGCGGTCTCCGAGCAGGACAACGCGCACACGGTCGTCGAAATACTTATAGGCGAGCTTGATATACTGCCGGAACAGATCCATCAGTGCATGGACTTCGTCATCCGGGCGCTTCCAGTTTTCGGTGGAAAACGCATAGAATGACATGTACTTGACGCCGATCTCTCTGGCGTGCCGCAGAAGCTTATGGAAGGTCTTTGCGCCCTGCACATGACCGAAGGTTCTGGGCATGCCGCGTTTTTTCGCCCAGCGGCCGTTTCCGTCCATGATGATCGCGATATGCTGCGGCATCATGTCGGCGGGGACGGGCGGTTCAATTTGCTTTTTTGCCATGTAATACTCCTTGAATGAGCCTTTGATACCCGCTGTTCCGCGGCATCAGATGCTCATGATCTCCTTTTCTTTTGCTGCGACGAGCTTGTCAATCTCCTCGGTGAAGCGGTCGGTCAGGGTCTGAACCTTCTTTTCGCCGTTCTTCTGATCATCCTCTGTGATTTCGGAATCCTTCTTCATCTTCTTGTACTTTTCGAGGAGTTCTCTGCGCTCGTTGCGGACAGCGACCTTTGCCTCATCGCCGTACTTTTTGATTGTCTTGGCGATTTCCTTTCTGCGGTCCTCGGTCAGCTGCGGGAAGACCAGACGGATTGCCTTGCCGTCGTCGGTCGGGGTGATGCCGAGATCCGAGGAAAGGATTGCCTTGCTGATCGGGCGGATCATGCCCGGATCCCACGGGGTGATGAGCAGCAGTCTTGCCTCAGGCACGGAAACCGCCGCAACCTGATTGATCGGGGTCGGTGAGCCGTAGTAATCAACGGGGATCTTGTCGAGGACAGACGGATTGGCTCTGCCTGCACGGATCGAAGCAAATTCATTCTGCAGGCGGTCGATGGTTTTCTTCATCGCCTTTTCGGAAGCATCGAGCTTTTCTTTCATCAGTTCGTTCATAACAATCACTCCTTAACAGATTTCGTTTTCGCTTAAACTCAAAACGGGTTTTAATTTATATAAGGTATCAGGATTCGGGAACGATCAGCGTACCGATCGGCTGTCCCATGCATGCATCATAGATATTGTCGGGTCTGGAGAGGTCGAAGACGAGCATGGTCATGCCGTTGTCGCGGCAGAGTGCAGCAGCGGTCGAGTCCATGACGCCGAGCTGGTTGTTGACGACTTCGGTGAAGGTCAGCTTCTCGTACTTGACCGCGTCGTCATACTTGTTCGGATCCTTATCGTAGACGCCGTCCACCATGGTTGCTTTCATCAGGACATCTGCCTCGATCTCGGCAGCGCGGAGTGCAGCAGCGGTATCGGTCGAGAAGAACGGGTTGCCGGTGCCGCAGCCGAAGATTACGATTCTGCCCTTTTCAAAGTGACGGATTGCGCGGGAACGGATATACGGCTCTGCGACATTGGTCATGGTCAGAGCGGTCTGCACGCGCACCTCACAGCCGAGCGATTCGAGCGCATCGGCGAGTGCGAGGGCATTCATCGCAGTCGCGAGCATGCCGATGTGGTCGGCTCTGGTTCTGTCCATCGCGCCGGACGATCTGCCGCGCCAGAAGTTGCCGCCGCCGACGACGATGCCGACCTGAACGCCTGCATCTGCGCAGCGCTTGACAGCACGGCAGATCGGCGTAATGGTGTCGTAATCCAGA
>CAMNAY010000150.1 GCA_946531975.1 uncultured Ruminococcus sp.
CGCTGTGCAGCTTCGGCATCATGGTCTGCACCTGCGAGCCGTAGAGCATTCCCATCAGGATCGTTTCGATCACATCATCAAAGTGATGTCCCAGCGCAATTTTATTGCATCCCAGTTCCTTTGCGTTTTTGTACAGATGCCCGCGCCGCATTCTCGCGCAGAGATAGCACGGGTGCTGATCGACCTTTGCGACCGCATCGAAAATACCGGTTTCAAAGACCTGCACCGGAATCTCAAGCAGCTCTGCATTTTCACGGATCTTCTGATAATTGATCTCATTATAGCCCGGATTCATAACGAGGAATACAACCTCGAACGGCACCTTGGAATACCGCTGAAGCCGTTTCATGCACATTGCCATGAGCATCGAATCCTTGCCGCCGGAAATGCAGACAGCGATTTTGTCGCCCGCCTGAATCAGATCGTACTCCTTGATGCCTTTGAGAAATTTCGTCCAGATCGCTTTGCGGAACTTGTTGACAACCGAAAGTTCAATGCTGTTCGGCATTTCGGTTCTGACCGGTCTTTCTGTCATACGCCGTCCCTCCTTTTACTATTCATATCGAAACAGTAAGATTATATCACACTCTGCGCTGTTTGTCAATCTGTTTTTGCAAGGGGTGCGCAAAAATCGCCGCCTGTAATCATCACAGGCGGCGTTCCTTTGTTTTTTTTGAATCAATGCATCCTTTTTCCGGATCATGCCCAAGGATTGCTGCTCTCCGGCCGGCGAATATCTGCGAGCAAAAACTGATCCCAGAGATACCACTTGCCGTCCTTGGCCTGTCTCAGCTGCACGGCACGGGGCGTGTCGGCACCGCCGGACTGCAAATAGAGCTTTGCATAGCCCGCGTCCTGATAAGAATACGGATTTTCGCTCACACGGATCGTATACGGCTCTGCGGGAAGATAATCGTTTGCGGGAACAGCACCGCTGAAATAAGAGCGCGGCACATAGTCCTTGTCCGCAAAGCGGTCCCGGATGAACTGCTTTTCATACTCGGAGAGCGGCTTCGGTCCCTTGATATAATTCAGCATTTCAAGCGAAAGCGCAGCGTTTTCCGGATAAAAACAGAGTGCCAGAACCGTCAGCGCTGCCGTATCAAAAGGCGTCGCGAGTGCAGCCTGCGGCAGTGACTTGAACTCCTCAAATGTATCGGGAAGCCTGGAGAAGACGACCGATTCCGTCCGGTTTCCGGCGCTCCCTGCCGGCGTTCCCTGCGGGGCAGACGCACCGTTGTTCAGTTTATCGAATAATCCCATTTTTCATCCTCCTTCTTTGCGGTCAGCGGTTGTACACTGCGGTATAACCAAATTATAACATGATGATGCAGCACCTGTCAATGTTCATTCTTCTCCTGATGCAGTGTTTTTACGGCAGCACTTCTGCGGGATTGTATTTTCATTGCGCCTCCAATACAACAAACGCACGCAGATGCTGTTCTGCGTGCGTTTATTGAGAGAGGAGGAATATGATTAACGCCGGATATCGCAGTTCATCTCCATGATGCTGCGGATCGTGCCGACATCATCCGTAATGTTTGCGTCGCCGTGAATTGTGTGCTTGATGACGCTGCTCGCAACGGCAAAATTCACCAGATCATCCGGCTGAAATCCGTGCAGCATCGCATAAATCAGACCGCTTGCAAAGGCATCGCCGCCGCCGACACGGTCAAGAATATTGAAGGTAAAGAGCTTGCTCTCATAGGTCTGCCCTTCATACCAGAGATATGCCTTCAGGCTGTTTTCGCTGCCGCTGTGTACATAGCGCACATGCCTGCCGATACATCGGATATTCGGCCAGCGTTCGATGAACCGCCGGAAGACCGCATCCTGCGCTGCATAGTCCGGCTGAAGCGAAATGTCATCCTTATAATCACCCTTTGTGTGATCGGATTCGTCCCGCCAGAGATGATACGGTTCAATGCCGAGCAGCACATCTACATAAGGCAGATATTCTGTGCAGAGATCGCGTGCTTCCTCCCAGCTCCAGAGTGTGCTGCGGAAGTTGCCGTCAAAGCTGACGGTCAGCCCCAGCTCTCTAGCTGTCTTCAGGCTTCTGCGAATCAGTTCGCGGCAATTCGGAGAAAGTGCCGGAGTAATCCCGCTCAGATGCAGCCATGAATATCCTTTCAGGAGCTCGCGCAGATCGACCCGGCTGTAATCATACTCGGAAAAGGCACTGTGCTTTCTGTCATAAGTCACCTTGCTCGGACGGATGCCGTATCCGGTCTCCAGATAGTAGCTGCCCATGCGGTGTGTCGGTGTTTCTGCGGGCGTACTGAGAATCACGGAGCCGCAGTGTACATCATTGCTGCGCAGCATGCGAATGGCACTCTTTCCGATGCTGTTATCGGGCACAACACTGAAAAATGTGCTGTCCACGCCCAGATTTGCCAGTGACAGCGCAATATTCGCTTCGCTTCCGCCGTAGCTTGCCGAAAAGCAGGTTGCCGTTCGGATCTTCTCGTAATTCGGAGGCGTCAGCCGGAGCAGAATCTCACCGATTGTAATAAATCTGCTCATTTTGTAAAATAGGCAACAGCGTTGTTATAGCAAATATCCTGCACAATCTTGCCGACAAAGTCAATGTTTGCCGGATATTCGCCGTTTTCGATCAGTTTTCCGAAGAAATTGCAGAGAATTCTTCTGAAATACTCATGCCGTGTATAGGAGAGGAAACTGCGGCTGTCGGTCAGCATGCCGACAAATTTTGAGATCAGACCGAACTGCGAGAGTGCAGTCAGCTGCTTCTCCATGCCGTCCTTCTGATCGTTGAACCACCATGCGGAGCCGAACTGGATCTTTCCGACAACGCCGCTCTGCTGGAAGCAGTTCATCAGTGCCGCAAGCACCTCATTGTCACGCGGATTCAGGCAGTAGAGGATTGTTTTCGGCAGCTCATCCGTGCTGTCGAGCGTATCCATCAGCAGGGCAAGCTTCTTCGCAAAGGTCTGATCCTCGATCGCATCAAAGCCCGTATCAGGACCGAGACGTTCGAGATTTCTTCTTGAATTGTTGCGCAGCGCACCGATGTGATACTGCTGTGCCCAGTGCAGACGCGCATACTGTCTGCCGAGATGCACAAGCACATAGCCCTTGTACTGCTCGATCTCATCGCGGGTAAGGGTCTCACCGTTCAGTGCCTTCCGGAGAATCCCGTCAACGGTCTCCCTGTCCGCAGGCTGGAACATGACCACATCGAGCGCATGATCGGAGCAGACACAGCCGAAGCTGTCGAAATATTCGATGCGCTTCGTGAGTGCATCGCACAGACTGTCGATGCTGTCGATTGCAATGCCGGCAGTATCCGAGAGCTTTGCGATATAGCGTCCGAAGGTCGGCAACTCAATGTTGATTGCCTTGTCGGGTCTGAATGCAGGACGGACATCAACAGAGAATGACGTATCCTCTGCCAGCAGCTTATGAAAATGCAGATCGTCGATCGGGTCATCCGTCGTGAACAGCGTCTTCACATTGCTCATCACAATCAGCTTTCTCGCTGTCAGTGTTTTGAGCCGTTCATTGCACTGCTCAAAAATCCGCTCCGCAGATTCCGGAGAGAGGGTCTCCTCAATGCCGAAATAACGGTTCAGCTCCAGATGTGTCCAGTGGTAGATCGGATTGCCGATCGCATACGGGATGACCTCTGCGTACTTCATGTATTTTTCCTGACGGCTCTTGTTGCCGGTGATGTAGCTCTCATCAATCCCCATTTCGCGCATCAGGCGCCATTTGTAGTGGTCGCCGCCAAGCCAGCACTCGGTGATTGAAGCGAAGCGTCTGTCGGCATAGATGTCCTCCACGCTCAGGTGACAGTGATAATCAAAGATCGGCATGTTCTTTGCGTATTTCTCATACAGCGTCCGCGCTGTCCCGTTTTCCAGAACAAAGTCCTGCGTCATAAAATTCTTCATAATAACTCCTTCTCTCACAGTGTCACGCCTGTTTTGAAAATCGCAATATCGCGGGAATTGAAGCGCTCATTGACGGTCTGTCTCCCGCTCGCAATCTCAGCGACCAGATCAATCAGCGCACTGAGCCTCTGTTCAAACGGCTCGCCCTCTGCAATGCTGCCGGCGTCGAAGTCAATCCAGTTCGGCTTTTTCGCGGCAAGCTCGGAATTGGTCGAGATCTTGACCGTCGGGACAAAGCCGCCGAACGGCGTACCCCTGCCCGTCGTAAACAGCACCATGTGGCAGCCTGCACTCGCAAGATTGGTCACGGCGACCATGTCATTGCCCGGACCGTTCAGCAGATTCAGCCCGTGTGTTTGCAGGCAGTCGCCGTCAAACAGCACATCGCAGACCTTTCCGCTGCCGGATTTCTGCGTGCAGCCGAGCGATTTGTCCTCCAGTGTCGTAATGCCGCCCGCCTTGTTTCCGGGCGACGGGTTTTCATAGACGGGCTGACCGTGCCGCTGATAGTATTCCTTGAAGCCGTTGACAAGCTGCACGATCTTGCCGAATACCGCTTCGTCTGCTGCACGGTCCATCAGGAGCTGCTCCGCGCCGAACATCTCCGGCACCTCCGTCAGAACGGTCGTGCCGCCCG
>CAMNAY010000151.1 GCA_946531975.1 uncultured Ruminococcus sp.
CCACCAGAATGTAGATCATTCTGCTGATCACAGATGCGGCGCCGCCGAACATCCATGCCACGAGATCCAGCTCGAAAATGCCGACAAGCCCCCAGTTGATGCCGCCGATGACCAGCAGTATCAGTGCTAGCTTATCCCACATTGCAAGGTTTCCTCTTTTCGTTTGATTACAGCGCAGAGACTCTGCACATGCCCTGCGCTGCCCTGTTCCGGCTCGCCGCACTGCCGTGTCCTGCGTCTGCTCCCCTAGTATTGTCCGCTTCGCAGTACAATATGCAGATGCACAAACCGGTAAAATTTATCTTTTCACACAATTTTTCTGCTCAGCACACAATATGCTCTTGATATCTGCGCCGATTTGTGGTATAATATAGAAGCATAACAGGGAGTATGCGCTCCCTTTTGGCAAATAATGCCGGATTCGGCAGAATGGAGCGGTGACACATGAAACTGACACTTCGGATTCTGTTTCTGCTTGCGATCGCCTGCTGTGCAGCGGTCTCTGTCAAGTACGCAGTCAACCTGTACCACGAGCGGTACGCCCCCCGCTATCTGAAAGGGAATGCCTGCTGACGTTCGATCAGCATGACATATTAAACTTTAATTAACCAGAAAAGAGGAAAAGCAAATGGACATTCGTTTCGAGAAAGCAGCAGCCCTCAAGGCAAAGCCCGCCGATGAGACCAAGCTCGGCTTCGGCCACATCTTCACGGACTACATGTTCATCATGGACTATGAGACCGGTAAGGGCTGGCATGACGCGAGAATTGTCCCTTACGGCAATCTTTCGCTCAGCCCGGCAGCACTCTGCCTGCACTACGGTCAGGAGGTCTTCGAGGGCCTGAAGGCTTATCGCCGCGCTGACGGCGGCATTCAGCTCTTCCGTCCGGAGGAGAACTTCAAGCGCCTGAACAGCTCCAACCACCGTCTGGTCATTCCGGAGCTTCCGGTCGAAATGGCAATGGAAGGTCTGATGGAACTGCTGAAGATCGAGAAGGACTGGGTTCCGTCCGCTGAGGGCGCTTCCCTCTACATCCGTCCGTTTATCATCGCGGTTGACCCGTTCCTCGGCGTCAAGCCCGGCGACATGTATCAGTTCATCATCATTCTCTCCCCGTCCGGCGCATACTATGCATCCGGTCTGGATCCGGTCAAGATCTATGTCGAGTCCAAGTATGTCCGTGCGGTCCGCGGCGGTATGGGCTACACCAAGACCGGCGGCAACTATGCTGCTTCCCTGATCGGTCAGGACGAGGCACACAAGGAAGGCTATTCTCAGGTGCTGTGGCTTGACGGTGTCGAGCAGAAGTACATCGAGGAAGTCGGCGCGATGAACATTATGTTCGTCATCGACGGCGAGATCGTGACGCCGGAGCTTCAGGGCTCAATCCTGCCGGGCATCACCAGAAAGTCCGTTCTGGAGCTGACCAAGAGCTGGGGCATGAAGGTCTCCGAGCGCAGAATCACCATTCAGGAAATCGCAGATGCTTACGACAACGGCAAGCTGGATGAGGTCTTCGGTACCGGTACCGCGGCTGTCATTTCGCCGGTCGGTCACCTGAAGTGGGGCGACAAGGTCATGACGATCAACGACAACAAGATCGGACCGATCTCCCAGAAGATCTACGATACCATGACCGGTATTCAGTGGGGCAAGCTGGAAGATCCGTTCCACTGGGTCGTTCCGGTCGAGTAATCTGAAAATCATTCAGAGATCAGACAGCACCTCCGGGGTTCGGGGGTGCTGTTTTTTCCGGCGCCTGTCTCCCTTGACAAAAGGGACAGTCCGTGATACAATGAAAGAAGTCTGAATCCGGAAACGGGAGGAACTTATCATGCAGAATGCACAGGCACGCATCATTGCGTCTTCGACTGCGGACAATCTCGTCTGCGCCGCTGCCGGCAGGATCTCGACCACGCAGGGAACTGCGCTGGAGGTCTATGCCCGCACAAAGGAAAAAGAGAATAATGCCTCGCTGATCGAAAAGGTTGTCGGCTCCGGTCATACCTCAACGCTGGAGCATCAGTTCTTCACGGTCGCCTTTGACAGCGTCAGCGTCTTTACCGAGGAGTTCGTCATCGAATTCCGGCTCGGCTCTTATACGGTGCAGTCGCGCAGATACGTTGATTACACCAATGCGGGCTTCTATGTCCCGTCGCTGAGCGATGACCTGAAGCCGGCATTCACGGACCATATGCAGTCTCTCTTTGACGATTACGCAAAGCTGCTTGCACTGGACATCCCAAAGGAGGATGCCCGTTTTGTGCTGCCGTACTGCTTCCGCAGCAACTTCTTCTGCACGATGAATGCCCGCGAGCTGCTGCACATGATTCTTGTCATGACCAAGGGACGCGGCAGTCATTATCCGGAGCTGAAAATGCTCGGCGAATCTCTGACGGAGCAGCTTCGCAGCTACTTCCCGAATGTGCCGGATCTGCTTGCAAAGCGCTTTCCGCCCGCCGGAAACCGCACACCGGAGCGGTACTGTTCTCCCGCAGCGTTTTCCGCCGATGCATTCCGCATGCCGCAGCCTGAAACTGCGGAGGTTCAACTGCATACGCTCGCACCGGAGGACCCGATGCAGATGATCGCCGGAGCAGAAGCTGCAAACTGGATGATCTGTGCGGAAGACGATGCGCCGTTTGCGCCGGAGGATGTGATAACCGGAGAACGCCCGCGTGAGCTTGAGCTGATCCATGCGCATTTCAGCATCCGGAATCTCTCCCTCGCTGCGATCACGCATCTCGTGCGGCACCGCGTCCAGACGGTGCTTGTTCCGCACATTGCGCAGGCTGCCCTGAAAAATACATACCTGCTGCCGGAATCTGTCTCTCAGAATCCGGAAGCACTCCGTATTTTCAAAGAGGCGTTTGTGCGCAATACACAGACACTCAAAGCCCTGCTTGCGAAGGGACTGCCCGCAGATGCGGTTCCGTATTTCGCACTTGCGGGCAATCAGCTCGATGTCCAGTGCGCCATGAACGGCCGCGAACTGCTCCATTTCATGAAGCTTCGCACCTGCACCCGCGCTCAGTGGGAGATCCGCGGCTGTGCTGTCGATCTGCTGCGCCTGCTTCGCGGAAAATGTCCGGAACTGTTCCTGCATTACGGTCCGAGCTGCTTTGTGACGGGAAAATGTCCGGAGGGCAGACTTTCCTGCGGAAAACAGCATGAAGTCTGCGAATTTTTCGGCACGTTCCGCTGAATTCTGAAATTATTTTGATTTTGCGGACAAAATCGGAAAAAACGCTTGCAAATTTCCGCAGAATCAGCTATAATATAAGGAGCTATTGTTTACAGAAGGGAGCTTCCTGAATGGCAGGCTTTAATCTCAAAAAGTCTTCTGCAAAGAAGAATGCGCGGCGTGCTGCAAGAAGAAAGCGGCAGGAACAAAAGCGCCGCGGACCGGTGATGCGGTTCAAATTCAGCCGTCTGATTCTGCTCTGGATCCTCAGCCTGATCCTCTGCTTCGGCGCTTATCTCTATAAAGTCAATTTCCATCCGGAGGATCTGGACCGCAAGAGCAAGACAGGTACTTCCGATGAATCTTCTTCCTATGCACTGCCTGCAATCCCGCCGGTTCCGGAAGGGAGCTCGGCAGCTGACAGCTCTGCTGCGGAGCCCGCAGTGTCAGATCCGGCAGCGGAAACGGACGAAAGCTCCGCTGCGGTTCCCGCCGGTCCGCAGAAGGTCAATCCGGTACCGGAATCTGCTGCACAGACCGCAGATTATCTGACGCACTGCGCGTTTATCGGCGAATTGAATGTTTACAATTTCGGCAGAGCAGGTCTGCTTCCGCCTCAGAATGTATATGCAAGTGAAGCACTGACGCTTCAGAATTACACGAAAGAATATGTCATGCTCAACGGAACGAAGATCCGCATTCTCAGCGTGATCAAGGCAGCGGACTGCCCGATCTACCTGATGTTCGGCACAGAGAGCCTTTCGACGCAGCCTGCCGATCAGACGGCAGAGCAGTTCCGGATTCTGCTGAATGATGTCATGGCAGCGGCACCGGAAGCTCCGGTCTATGTGCTTTCGATTCCGCCGGTAACTGCGGCTGCTGAAAAGACGGAAAAGCCGATTCTCAATTCAGTGATCGACAATTATAATTCCCGTCTGCTGGATATCTGCAATGAGGAGAATGTGTATTTTGTGGATATCAACACAGCACTGAAGAACAATGACAGCCGTCTGGATCCGCATTATGCAATGGAGGACGGAATCCACCTGACAACAGAAGCCGGACAGATCGTTCTGAATTATGTCCTGACGCATGTTCCCGCCTGATAATCATTTAATCCCCGCCTTTATGCCGGTACTCATATAGAAGTTTTGCCCCGAAGCGTTTCACAAAAGCGCTTCGGGGCATTGTTTTTTATACTGGTGCTATAATAAATCAGAATTTGCCGGCAGTGCAGACCGTGGCTTGCTCTGTTGAATCGGCATCAGGAATTCTAATTGTTTTTGTCATCTTCTCTTTATCCGGTGTCCTATCGTTT
>CAMNAY010000152.1 GCA_946531975.1 uncultured Ruminococcus sp.
AGATGATGTTTGTCGGGTCGGTTACGGCTACGGTCTGTTCACCGGCGGTGCGGGACTGCACGGCGGCTCGCACAAGGTCGGCTGCCTGACCCTGCCGATGTCCTCCGGAAATACCGAGAGACAGATCCAGTTCATGCGCGATCTTGGTACAACCATTCTCTGCTGCACACCGTCCTATGCTGCCTACATCGGCGAGACCCTGCATGACATGGGGCTGACGCCGGATGATATCAAACTCAAAGCCGGTATCTTCGGCGCAGAGCCTTGGACAGAGGAAATGCGCCGTTCGATCGAAAAATCACTTGGCATCAAAGCATATGATATCTTCGGTCTGACGGAGAGCTCCGGTCCCGGTGTCGCATTTGAATGCGAGGAACAGTCCGGCATGCATATCAACGAAGACCACTTCATCCCGGAGATCATCGACCCGGAGACCGGCGAAGTGCTCCCGGAGGGTTCGGTCGGTGAACTCGTGTTCACCAGCATCACCAAGGAGGCATTTCCGCTCCTCAGATACCGCACCCGTGACCTCTGTAAACTCACCCGCGGCAAATGCTCCTGTGGAAGAACACTCATCAAAATGTGCAAGCCCATGGGCAGAAGCGACGACATGATGATTATTCGCGGCGTCAATGTGTTCCCTTCACAGATCGAGACCGTTCTGATCGAACAGGGCTACTCCCCGAACTATCTCATCGAGGTTGACCGCAAAAACAACACTGACACCCTCGACATCAGCGTCGAGATGAACGCAGACCAGTTCTCCGATAAGATGAAAGATATTCAGGATAAAGAAAAACAACTCGCAGGCGCGATCAAGACCATGCTCGGCATCAACCCGAAGGTACATCTCGTCTCCCCGAAATCCATCACCAGAAGCGAGGGAAAGGCCGTCCGCGTCATCGACAAGCGCAAGCTGCACGACTGAACCGGAGATATAATCGAAAAAAGGAGGTTTCACTATGAACTGCATACAGCAAATTTCCGTATTTGTCGAAAATGAAACCGGAAAGCTCGCTGAGCTGACCCGTCTGATTGCCGGTGCCGGCATCGACCTGCGTTCACTCAGTCTTGCGGATACCCGTGACTTCGGTATCCTTCGTATTATTGTCAACAAACCGGAAGAAACCTGCACCCTGCTCGAACAGAACGGCTGGACCTATAAGATTACACCGGTCATCGGCGTCAAGGTTCCGGACCGTCCGGGCGGAGTCGCTGAAATCCTCACGGCACTCAGCAATGCCGGCGTGAACGTCGAATATATGTATGCCTTTGTCAACCGGACCCCCGGCGAAGCAGACACGATCTTCCGCGTCGATAATGCCGATGCTGCGCTGGCAGCCCTGACCAGCAATGACATCGCGATCCTGTCGGCAGAGGAAGCTTACGACATCTGATGCGGCTTCTCTGATCCTATCATTCGCAGCCTAAATTCCTCAAATCCGTCAAAAAATCTGTCTCAGCCCTTGACAACGACAGCTTGAAGATGTATAATAAGTATACGGACAGTTCTGCGCTGGGGTGAAAAAGATGCGCGGATCTGATTAGATCAGCATGCGACTGAAGGATCGTGAGGGCAATCTTTCAGCGCGGATTGGAGTGTGTTACATGGGAATCTTTGAGAAGTTTTCCGACATGGGCCGCGGCGTGAGTGAAAAGGTTTCTAACGCCTCGGAGGTCAGCAACCTCAAACGTAAGATCCTCTATGAGGAGGAGCGCATTGTTGAGATTTTTGCAGATCTCGGCAAGAAGTATTACAAGAATCCGGATGAGGATCCGGCAGTTTTCCGTGCGCTGTGCGATGATATTGATGCACGCCGCCGCCGTATCAAGAAGATGAAATTCGAGCTGAATACCCTTCGCGGCTACAAAATGTGCCCGAAGTGCGATGCAGAAAACAGCGAGAAAAATATCTTCTGCGGTGTCTGTGGTGCCCGTCTTCCCGATCCGGAGGATGCAGACTTCACATCGCTTGAGGAAAATGATTACTACACCGAAACCAGCAATCAGTTCTTTAATGCCGACAGCACAGGAAATATCGGTATCTGATTGCGAGTATAACAGATTTTTTAAGAGCCGCAGCGAAATGCTGCGGCTCTTTTTGCTTCTAACCTGTCCCCCTCCTGCATATGATACAACAAGTCAAACGAAAGGGGCAGAATCATGAACACGCAAAGCAGTTTCAGACAGGCACTCCCGTATTTTCCCGCCTTCCTTCAGCTTCCGCTCAGCAGAATCCCGACGGAACGTGCAGCACAGATTCAGGAAATCCGTCTCCGGATCGGACGGCCGATGCATGCAGTCATGAAAGGCGGTACGTACACAGTGATACAGGACGGAACGCTTGCTGCATGTTCAGCATCCGGTCTGACCGTCACCCGTCCGGTCATGGACGCGCTGTTTCAGAATCTGTGCCGCCACTCACTGCACAGTGTCCAGAACGCTGTGCGTCAAGGCTTTCTGACGATTGCAGGCGGCAGCAGAGCCGGTCTCTGCGGCACTGCCGTAATTCAGAATCATACGCTGGAATCAGTCCGGGCTGTCAGCGGCATCAATCTCCGGATCGCATCCGAACGGACAGGCTGTGCCGAACCGCTGCTGAACCGCATCGGAGGAGCAAATGCCTGCGGAGGACTCCTGCTCGCCGGACCTCCTTCCTCCGGAAAGACAACGATCCTGCGCGATCTGGCACGGATTCTCGGCGGACAGAAGCGCGTGTGCCTGATTGACGAACGCGGAGAGCTGGCTGCATCCGATGCCGGGATTCCACAATTTGCAGTCGGCACGCAAACCGATGTATTCGACGGATATCCAAAAGCCGAAGGTATTGCGATCGCAGTGCGTGTGATGTCACCGGAATATATCATCTGCGATGAAATCGGAGGAGCATCTGAGACAGATGCCATTCTGCAAGCACTGAATACCGGTGTGCAGTTCCTTGCCTCCGTGCATGCATCTACGGAGGACGAACTGTACCGCCGCCCGCAAATCGCAAAACTGATACAGACAGCTGCTTTCCGAACCGCAGTTTTTCTTCAGTCCGGTCATCGCTGCGGAGAGATTGCTTCGGTCATCAGAATCAGGAGGGACAAGATATGAGATTCACCGGAGCGATCCTGATTCTGACCGCGTGTTTATTCGGCGGATGCTGTGCAGCCGATCGTCTGAAATGCCGTGCCGGGCTGATCCAAACACTGATGCAGCTGAATAATGCACTCATGACGGAGCTTGAAAGCCGCCTGCCTTTTATTGCAGAGCTGCTCCCCGCCCTCGCAGAACGTCCGGCATTTCGCTGTCTGCAATTTCTGCGGGAGGCTGCTCAGCACGCAGAGCAGTTTCCTGAGAGCTGGGACAAGGCTGTCCGGGATGACAAAGCCCTGCCGGAAGAAGCACGCGCCGTCCTCACGACGATCGGTCAGACACTTGGGAGCACCACACTTGAGGGTCAGCTTTCCGCACTGCGGCTCTGTGAGCAGCGTCTGACTGCGCTGTATACAGAATCAGCAGAATACGCCAGACAAAAAGGCACACTTTGCCGCAGCCTCGGACTGCTCGGCGGAATGTTCCTTGTGATTCTTCTAATCTAAACGAACGGAGCGATCTCAATATGGATATCGACCTGATTTTTAAGGTCGCAGGAATCGGAATCATCGTCGCAGTGCTGAATCTGGTACTCAAACGTGCTGAACGCGAGGAACAGGCAATGCTGACAACACTCGCAGGACTGATTGTTGTTCTGATGCTGATTATCAGCGAGATCCAGCAGCTGTTTGATACCGTCAAAACGGTATTCGGACTATGGTAACAACTGTTCAGATCGCCGGGCTCTCGATCACTGCCGTCCTGCTTGTGAAGCTGCTCCGGCGCTATGCGGAAGAACAGGCGCTCCTGCTTACGCTGCTTCTGGGGACAATGCTGACCGGTGTTGCTGTATTGTCACTGACGCCGGTACTCCGGCAGATCGACAGTCTCATGCTCAGCGCAGGGCTGCACGCAGAGGAAACCGCGCTGATTGGAAAATCCGTCGGAATCTGCTGCATGACCCAGTTGGCTTCCGATATCTGTAAAGACGCCGGAGAATCAGCCCTGGCGACCGGAGTCACACTTGCCGGAAAAGCTGCGCTCCTTCTTTTGATTCTTCCTCTGATTGACCCCCTGCTTTCATTACTGCGTGAGGTGATGTCTTGCGTATCCTGATTCGTCTTTTCCTGATTCTCTGTACAGCGGCAGTCACGGCGTCCTGCCTGCCACTGCCATGCTGTGCCGCGGCTGAAATACCGGCTGCGCTGTCCGAAACGCTTCAGGATGCAGAACAGTCTCTGCCGGAAGATGCACAGCAAGCAATGTCTGACGCCGATCTTTCCTTCCGGGAACCGGAGCATGTCCTGCAAATCTCCCCATCTGACTATCTCCGCCGCTTTTTTGATACGCTGAAACAGGAAACAGCCGCTCCGTTTCTGCTGCTTTGTGCATTG
>CAMNAY010000153.1 GCA_946531975.1 uncultured Ruminococcus sp.
CAGCGATGGCACTGAATGACGACTCTGTCAGCATTGACGACCCGCGGCTGAAGGCAGCACAGAAGCTGCTGATCGTGCTGGGCACAGAGGGCAGCGGACTGGCTGATGAAACGATTGCCGCCTGTGATTTCACGGTAAAGATCCCGATGTCACACGGGGTTGATTCGCTGAATGTCGCCGCTGCAAGTGCAGTTGCGTTCTGGGAGCTTCGATCCCGAAAAAAAATCTGACCGGATCAAAAAATTTTTCATCATAAAAAACAACGTATTTTCGCCGTATTTTGCATTTGCAGAATGCGGCGAAAAAAATTTCCGAAAAATTTTTCAAATATCTGTGACCTACCTGCTCTGATTCCTGTCGTAATGAGTGAAGGGCGATGAAAACCCCGAACCAAACAACTTCATACGATCGTATCAATGAATCCCCCGCAGGGCTGCGCATCTGAACGCGACGGATCACAGCCCGCACTCAAACAACAATATTTTATAATGGAAAAGGAAGAAATACGATGAAAAAGATTGCTATGATGATGATGGCCGCTGCTTCTGTCATTCTGACCGCTGCACCGCTGACCGCTCCTGCCGCTGCTGCTGAAGATCTCAGCGCAAAAATCACGATCTCCGTCGAAATGGATAAGGGCTATGTGCTGAAGCCGACTGAGATCACTGTAACTGATGTTACCAAAGACGGCAAGCTTGATTTTGACGACGCACTGATCATTGCACACGACCTCTACTATCCCGGCGGTGCAGCAGCCGGCATGACACAGACCACAATCTGGGGACGCGAAGGCGCTTTCGGCTGCTACATCTCCGATGAAAACGGCAAAGACCTGACATACGGCGAGGCATCCGCATCCTATACGGGTCTGAAGAACGGCTATTCGCTTCAGGTTTCACCGCAGTGGCTGCCCTTTACCGGCTCCGCAAAGGTCAAAGTGAACGCCGATCTGCTCGACGGCACTGTGCTGGAGAACAAGGAGGTCGAATTCACCGACCTGAACAAGAACGGCAGACCCGATATCGAGGATGTCATGCGTGCCGCACTGAATAACCCCGTCTGGACGGTTGATGACCGTTACCGCTACGACTTCTTCGACGAGAACGGCACGTATATGCTCGGCGACATCTGGATCGCAGACGGCTATACGGTCAATGTCACAACACAGTATGTGACCGACACCTGCATCTACGTCGCAGCTGCAAAGCTCGGCAATCCGACCGAGCCCGGCAGCAAGGTGAAGCTCATCGCAATGAGCCACAAGGCAGGCAAGAACAATTTTGATGATGCGGTTGTGCGGAATGCAGAGATTCTGCTGAACGATCAGCCCACCGGCATCTTCACCGATACCGACGGCGCGGCAGAGGTCACACTGCCTGCGGGCGACAATATCCTCATCACCGTCAAGGCAGCGGACGGCACGGAGGTTCTTCCGTATCATGTTGCCAGAGTGAACACTGCCGCAGCACCGCTTTCTGCCGCTGCTGAAGTGACGACCACTGCAACGGAAATTACAACAACTGCATCTACCAACACAACAACGACTTCTTCTGCAACGACCGCTGCAACACAGACCGGCAAGGCGGCGACAACGACCAAGGCGGGCAGCCTGAAGACCGGCGACGGACTTCCGGTCGCAGTCATCAGCGCAATCGGCGTACTGGGCATGTGCGTATCGTTTGTCAGCACCGGCAAGCACCGCAAGTCGAAGAAATAAGCTTTTTCATAGGGTATTGTTACCCGTAATTTCTTCCTGCAAAAGGGCAGCCCCATTCCGGGACTGCCCCTTTTGCTATTTTGTCACGGGATTATCTGCCGTGTTCATCGAGGAAATCAATGACCGAGCCAGTATGCGGTTCATCGCCGGGCAGATAGAATTGATAACGGGAGCCGTCCGGCTGATATTCCAGAATCAGACGGCTAGGCGAATTGCCCTCCATTTCCGCACCGAACGCCAGCAGCCGGTAATCCGGCGCATCCGCGATCCGGTATTCGAGGATCGAAACACCGCTGCCGATATCCGTGCAGGCATACGGCGTGAGATCGCGCCACTCGATCCCTTTGTCCTGCGCTTCCAGACTGATCACATCGCGGAGCGTGATCGTGCGGTTTTCGATATAATCCTGAAGCGCCTCCGGCGTCAGATCACGAATCTCGACGCCCGAACCGGCATTCCACCGCAGTCTGAGAAACTCAGTGCGCGAATTCATGTCCGATCTTGTCATGACAAGCTGCCACGGCGCTTCCAGCGGATAGATATAGGTATCGCAGTCCTCGACCGTATGGTCATATTCGAGGAAATCCCCCGCCCACAACCGGTTTCCTTTCTCTGCATGGAGCGCTTTGAGCGTGTCCAGTGTCAGCGCTCCGCGGGAAATATAAAACTGAGGCACTCCGACGCGCATTTCTCCGTACTGAGGGGTAGTTGTCACCAGTTTCCAGCCGCTCACGCGGGAGAGCGTGCCCTTCGGCACCGGTACGACCAGCCGCCAGAGCGCATCCTCATACCGGAACAGCGCATCACGGTCTGCTGCGGGACACATGCCGCCGATGAGGGTCATCTGCCCGTCCGAGTTGACCTCCACGCCTGCGACCTGCGGCACATTGCCGTTGAGATCTGCCTTCACCTGAACCCAGATGATGTCATAATCGTTGATATGCGCTTTCAGATACTGATAGCCTGCTGCCTGCTGCTGATTCGGGGGAAGATCTGCCGTTCGCTGCGGGACTGCCCACTTCTGCGAGAGCCATTCGGTGCCGCTGAGCAGGTGCATCGAGCTGTCATAGCTGTCGTTCGGCACATGCAGCATGAACGAATAGGCATCCTCCGGATAGGTGTAAGCGGGTGCAGCATCGGTCGTTGTCGTCGTGCTGCGCGGGCGCGCTGTGGTCACAGTCGTGAGATAGGTGCCGTTATCGTGTATTACAGTCTCACCCTTTTTTGTGATCTGCGGGACGGTCTGCTCTGCGGAGAAATCGACCTTCTGATCCGGCAGATGAATGACCTCGACATATTCAGAGCCGCTGCTGTCTGTCCGGATCACGGTAACGTCCGCGGCGCAGGTCGTTTCGGGTTCGGTATGATTGGGGTCGGCTGTCGTCTGCACCGCCTCGATTTCGGTAATCTCGCTGTTCTGTGCGGTGCGAAGGTCATCCTTTTTCGCACTGTGCATAATCCCGATCACCAGTGCGGCACATGCCGCAGCGCTTGCGAGCACAACCGCAGCCGACAGGATTCTGCTGAATCTTCGGTTCTGCGGAATGCCTGCTGCGGGCGCTGATTCATTTTCGCTGCGAATGGCATCCAGCACACCGCTGATATCGGGCTGCACATCGGGAATACCGCCAGCCGGTGCCGCATCCTCCGCATACTCCGGCGGCAGTGCATTCATTGCATGAAGCAAATCAGTCGCTTTCATAATAGATCCTCCTTTTCAAGAAATGCGCGCAGCTTTTCGCGCAGGCGAAGCAGCGTCACACGGACAGTCCCCTCCGGCATCTGCATTTCCTCCGCAATCTCGCGTGAGCTTTGCAGATACCAGTAACGCTTGAGCAGAAGCCTGCGCTGGGTTTCGGGCAGTTCCGCGACAAACCGGCGGATTGCTGCGTCAAGCTCATGCTGTTCTGCCTGCTGCTGCACATTGTCTTTGGCGGGGAGCATGGATTCGAGTTCGTCGAGCACAGCCGCAGTCTCCCCGCTGCCGCGTTTTTTCCGGCGGGTAAAATCGGCACGGTCCAGTGCAGCACGGCGGACAAGGGTCAGCAGAAAGCCCTGATAATGCTCCGGTTTCTCCGGCGGAACCGCATGCCAGAGCCGCAGATATGCGTCATTCACGCTTTCCTCTGCATCCTCCCGCCTGTGCAGAATCTGCATGGCTGTGTACATGCAGACCGCACCGTATTTGTTTGCAGTCTCAATGATGCCGCGCTCATCGCGGTCAAAGAGCAGCGCAATGATCTCCCTGTCTTCCGTCCCCCTCACCTCACTTTCAAGGATCCCTGTTACTGTTACAGTCGGCAAAACTGCGTAAAGTGTTACATTGTCCGCTTATTTTTTCAAAGAAATGTCCGGACAGAGTGCTGAATCAGTTGATTTTTCCCGTTTCCCGTGATATAATGAGAATACAGTCAGAGATCTGTCTGAACATTCATGTACCAAAGGAGGAACTGAGCAATGAACATTCAAAAAAGCGATATTGACGGCGGAAAGCCCTTTGACTGGGGCAAAACCTCTGCCGATTACGCACGATTCCGTGATATCTATCCCGCAGAATTCTATGAAGCACTGACCTCCCGCGGACTCTGTACCGCCGGACAGCAGGTGCTCGATCTCGGTACCGGCACAGGCGTTCTCCCGCGGAACATGTACCGCTTCGGTGCAGCGTGGACCGGCACGGATATCTCTGAGAATCA
>CAMNAY010000154.1 GCA_946531975.1 uncultured Ruminococcus sp.
GACGAAAAATCTGACTGCGCATCTGCACCACCAGCTCTGTGCGGTGTTGCCTATATGCCTGTCCATCATCAGTATACCATAAAATTGTGATTTACGCAAGGGGGCATTGGAAATAAGTGCGGCAGCGCGGGCTAGGCTGTGCAGATTACGTGCGGAATTCTGTTGAAATTTGGGCATAATGTAAAATTTTCAGAAATGCTTGACCATGACGCAGCGTCATAGTGTATACTGAGAGCATACCGGGGAGGGATCAGAATGAAAACCGTCAAAGAGATCAGCAGAATGACCGGCGTCAGTGTGCGCACACTGCAATATTACGACAGGATCGGGCTTCTGAAGCCCGCATCGTATACGGAGGCAGGCTACCGGCTGTATGACGATACATCGCTGGAGCGGCTGTCACAGATTCTGCTGTTCCGGGAACTGGAATTCCCGCTTTCTGAGATCAAAGCGATCCTGAGTGCGCCGGATTTTGACCGGAACCGTGCTTTGGAGCAGCAGATCGAAATGCTGGAGCTGAAGCGGGAGCATCTGGAAAACCTGATCCTGTTTGCCCGCGGAATCTATCTGAAAGGAATGAAAGGTATGGATTTTACAGCATTTGACCGAACAAAGCTGGATGAATATGCAGCGCGTGCAAAGGCAGAATGGGGCACGACACCGCAGTATCAAGAGATGGAGGAGAAGCAGAAGTCCCGCACGGCGGAGGATGAACAGGCGCTGATGCGTTCGTTTATGCATCTGTTCACGGAGTTCGGCGCAATGCGCACGCTCAGTCCGGAGGCAGAGCAGGTGCAGGCGCAGGTACGCCGGCTTCAGGCGTTTATTACGGAGCATCTGTATACCTGCACGGATGAGATCCTGCGCGGCCTCGGACAGATGTATGCCGGCGGCGGTGAGATCGCAGAGAACATCGACCGTGCCGGCGGAGAGGGCACTGCAAAATTTGCGGCGGAGGCAATCGCCGTTTACTGCGGCACCTGATTGCATATGAAAACCCCGAAGCGGCAGATCTGAAACCGCTTCGGGGCTGTTTTTTATGATGTTATTCCGGTGCATTGGGGTTTCCGGTGATCTTCACCCATGACGGCTGCTTTCCGATGAGGTTTTCGACATAATACCGCAAAACCATTTGCGCGTCGTCTGCGGAGACCTCCCAGTCGCCGTTCACATCGCCGAACATGACACCTTCAGGCGTCATGGGAGAATGATCTTCCAGCGCTTCAAACAGATGAAAATTCTTCTGCGCATAGGACTCTGCCGTACTGCCGCGGAAGCCCCGGATCAGCAGATTGTCATAGTAGAACGCGAGGAAGCTGATCTCACAGTCCGGATTCAGAATGGTCAGCTGATTGAGATAGGCGCAGTTGTTGATCGCGAACTGCTCGATCAGTGTGACATTTTTCGGAATCAGCAGGTGATGCAGTGCGGAGCAGTCTCCGAATGCCGCTTCACGGATCACGGTCACGGTATCCGGGATTGTCAGCGAGGTCAGCGAGGTGCAGAAGACGAATGCGCGGTCCGGAATCTCCTTGATCGGGCAGCGCAGGTCGATATGCCGGAGACTGCGGCATTCCCAGAAGGCACGTTCTCCGATCGACGTCACGCTTTCCGGAATCACAAGCTCCTCGATCGACTCGCAGCCCCTGAAAGCATCCGCCGCGATCTCCGTGACCGGAACGCCGTTGATCGCATCCGGTACAATCACAGAACCTGCGGCATCCAGGTCACAGCCGGTAATCCGGCATTTTCCGTTTTGCTGCTCATAGTGCAGCGGACTTGCGGAGGATTCCGCAGCGGCTTCCGTGCGGGTGCTGCGGAAGACTTCATGCAGCAGCGGGGAAACCGCGAGTCCGGCAAGCATGCCGACAGCAGCTCCGAGTACAAAAATCCGATGTTTCATAACAGACACTCCTTCCGTTGATTGATACGGCACAGAGCAGAGTCCGGCATTCGGCGGCGCCTGTTATTCAGCAGAGTCGGATGCTGTCAGTCCTGATCTGTGCTTTTTTCTGTGGATTGGTCTGCATCCTGATCAGAACCCTGTTCCTTCGCTGTGTTTCCCTCGTTTTCCTCGGTCTTTGCCGGTGTGCCGGAGGGTGCATTGGGGTTTCCGGTGATCTGATACCATGTCGGATGCTTTTTTGTCAGATTTGCGACATAATACTGAAGAACCATCTGTGCGTCCTCAGAGGTGACCTTGCGGTCGCCGTTTGCATCGCAGAACACAGAGCCTTCCGGTGCGAGCGGAGGCTCCTCCTCTGCGGGCGGTTCCTCCTTGGGCAGCTCAGACAGGAGCTTGAATTCAAAATTGTAGTCGGCTGCAAACTTCTGAACCGTGCTGTCCTCAATGCCGTAGACAACAGCATTGAGCTTTGTACCGAGATAGCCCTGTGCAGCGGTCAGGCTGCCGTAGATATTCGGCGTCTCAATGATCGGATCCGAGCACGCAAAGATGAGCATTTCCAGCTTTTCGCAGCCGCGCAGCGCCTCGCTGTCGATCATCTTGACCGACGACGGGAATGTGATCGTCTGGAGCGAGGAGCAGAGATAGAATGACTGACTGCCGATCCGGTTGACGCTTTCCGGAATCTTGACCGACTTCAGCGCAGTGCAGTCCATGAACATGCCGGAGGAGATGCGCGTCAGCACATCCGGCAGCGTCACGGATTCCAGCGCGTTGCAGTGTGCGAATGCAAAATCGCCGATGCGCTCGACCTGATCGGGAAGCTTGACGGACTTCAGGCGCTTGCAGTTATAGAATGCATTTTTCTCGATCTCGATCAGCCCCTGCGGGAGGTCGATCTCGGACAGTGCATAGCAGTTGAAAAACGCGAATGCCGGAAGAACCTTGATATTCGCCGGCAGATTGATATGGGTGAGGCTTTCGCAGGAGCGGAATGCATATTCACCCAGCTCAGTGATTGTTTCAGGCAAAATAATCGACTCGATGTCGTAACATCCGCTGAACGCGTTGCTTGCGATTGCCGTGACGGGCAGTTCGTCGATCATTTCGGGAATTTCGATCTCACCGGATGCGTATTCATCGCAGTCGGTAATCTCGATATGGTCCTTATACTTCTGGTAGGCGAGCTTCCCGAAGGATTCCGCACTCACCATAGTATTCGTTTTTTGTACCATTTCCCTCACCGGATATGCCAGAACTGCCGTTGCGAGCAGTACAGACATTCCTGCGGTCAAAAGAGCCTTTTTTTTCATTGTTTAACCTCCGCTGTTTTCCTTTTTTTCTGTGTTCCCCGAAAATCATTCTTCTATACTATTTATCTGTTTGTTCGGGAAGGCTGAACGGATTTCGAAAGCCGGATTTCCCGTCCGGCTGTGATGCTGCTGAGCAGCAGGTCACCGAAGCCGGCATTTTTATCATAACACAAACCCGCCCGAATGTCAATATTTTCCTGCAATTCAAGGCGATAATCACATATTGACAGCACGAAACGGATCGGATATAATATAAAATTGAGCCAAAAGCTGTATAAGAAAGAGAGGCTGATATTATGATGAATGAAATGATTTCGTTACAGGTGCCGTATGCTGCGGCAGGGCTTTCCGTTCCGGAGCAGCCGGCAAAGCTTCAGGCAGTTGCGCTGCCGCGTTCGGGGGAAAACGGTGTCAGACAGCGTCCGGCGGTCGTGATCTGTCCGGGCGGCGGATATGATTACTGTTCGGACCGCGAGTCCGTTCCTGTTGCGATGCGCTTTGCGGGATACGGGGTACAGGCGTTTGTGCTGTATTATAACTGCAAGACGCCGTTCCCGACGAACCTGCTGGAGCTGGCGCAGGCGGTTCGTTATGTGCGGGAGCATGCGGCGGAATATGAGATTGACCCGAACCGGATTGCGGTCTGCGGTTTTTCTGCGGGTGCGCATCTCGCGGGCAGTCTGGCAGTATACTGGAACCGCCCGCTGCTGACGGATCTGCTCGGAGACAGTGCCGCATACCGTCCGGATGCGCAGATACTCTGCTATCCGGTGATCTCCGGCGGTGCCTGCGCACACCGCGGCTCAATCGTCAATCTGATCGGTGCGCAGGATGCCAATGATTTTACCTGTCCGCGGAATGCGGCGGTCTCGCTGGAACAGCAGGTCACTGCGGATGCACCGCCCTGCTTCCTCTGGAGCACGAGCGATGACAACACGGTGCCGATCGAGAATTCGGCGCTGTATCTGCATGCGCTTGCTGTCAACGGGATTCCGTTCGAGTCGCATATCTATCCGCGCGGTGCGCACGGACTGTCGCTGTCGGATGAAACGACCGCATCGGGCGAGTGGCATATAAACGCGGTTTGCGAGCCGTGGTTTGAAGCCTGCATCCGCTGGATTCGCAGAGGATATCAGTAATCGGAAAAAACCGCCGTACTCCTTCCGGAATACG
>CAMNAY010000155.1 GCA_946531975.1 uncultured Ruminococcus sp.
GATCGAAACAACCTTCTGCACATGGCCGGAGGTCGCGCCCTTGTTCCAGTATTCCTGCCGCGAGCGGCTCCAGAACCATGTATAGCCGGTCTCCAGCGTGCGCCGGAGCGATTCCTCGTTCATATATGCCAGCATCAGCACGGTTTTCGTGTTGACCTCATAGCAGATTGCGGGGATCAGCTCGGACTTCTGAAAGAAGCGGCTCAGATTTTCCGTATCGACCTTGATCATGCTGCATTGCTCCTTCGTTTTTGATGATACCTTATTATAGCACATATCGCAGAAAAGTGCAAGAGTGAGAATTTGCGCAGAATATATGTTTGATTTACGCTGAATGACGCCGCGGGATTGACTTTTGAAAGTAAATATGGTATAATTAAATGGATGAACCTACGGACTCATCGTTCAGAACGGCCGATATGCAGCACAGGGAGAAAAATCATGCAGACAAACGAAAAATATAAAGTCATTAACCGGGACTTATTGAAGTTTATTGCGATCATCCCGATGGCGGTCGGACATTTTATCGACTTTTATTGCGGCGCTTCGGCGAGCTTACAGAATTCATGGCTTCTGTTTCTGCTCGCGCAGGCTTCCCTGATCGCCTCTCCGGTCTTTTTCTTCTTCATCGCAGAAGGATTCCGGCATACGCATTCCCTGAAAAAATATGCGCTCCGGCTGCTTCTGTTTGCCGTCATCACGCAGATTCCGTATTGCCTTATGATGAACGGAACGCTGCTGACACCGGGCATTTTCACATATCTGAATGTGTTTTTCACGCTGTTTCTCGGCCTGATCGCACTGATTGTATCCGAAAGCGGCATGCAGCTTTGGCTGAAAATTGCGCTGGTTCTTCTTCTGGACGCTGCCACAGTGCTGCTTCAGATGCAGTGGCTCGTTTTCGGCATCCCGATCATCCTGATTTTCTATTACTTCCGGGAGCAGCCTGCAAAGCGGCTGGTGCTTTTCGCATTGTGCGCTGCCGGCAGTTTATTGATCGGAACCGTACCCGCAGCGGTCATCTATATGCAGCACGGGCGGAATGATCTGCTCGTGAACAGCCTGATCGGCTTTGCCGTTGATCTCTGCTTCCTGTTCGCAGGCTATCTGATCGTCACCTTCTTCTACAACGGCGAAAAAGGAAAGCATCCGCAGTTTGCAAAGTGGTTCTTCTATCTGTTCTATCCCGCGCATCTGTTTGTGATCTTTCTTGCAAAGCTGCTGGCGCATCAATACTAAGTGCATGCAAAAGCTGCGGAGTATATCGCTCCGCAGCTTTTGCTGTTGTCTGTCCGGGGCAGCTCATGCAGGCAGTGAAAAAATCCGCACACCGGGCGGGCGCCGGTGTGCGGAGTAAATGAAGGATGTTCTGTTGTCATGTGCTGAGCTGCTTCTCACGCGCAATGCATGCTTCGCGGAGAAAATCAAGATATGCGTCCACCTGCTCTGCGGCGATGCTCGTGCTGCGCTGACCGTATTTCTCGGGCAAAAGCTGACAGAGATAATACTGTCCGAGCAAATACGCATGATCGGCAAGCCCGTGCAGGCAGCCGGACTGAATGCACGCGAAGTCTGTATCCGTAATGCTTCCGATCTGCTCCGGGGACGCGGCAAAGAGAGATGCCTTTGCGCTCATGTCAGTCGGCTGCATCAGGCTTGTGACAGCGGCATCGAGCTTGAGGGAAGGCGTTGCCGCGGCGCGCGCCTCTGACGGATTCAGCGTCTTGTCGAAATACTGTGACATGTCGATTTCGATTGTGTCAATGTCATTGTAAATCGCAATCTGTGCGGCGTTCAGCATCTGCGGATAGCTGCCTGTTGTTTCCGGCAGTGTCAGATAATACTGATACATCCACGCCAGCATATAATCGGCATAGGTCAGATGTCCGTCCATGTCAATATCGCCGGGCTGATATGTCTGCGGCTCTGTTTCAGCGGCAGTTTGCTGCTCCGTCTGCACGGTTGTCTGCACCGCTGCGGCAGTCTCTGCGGTTGTCTGCGCTGCCGTGACGGCGGGCATTGCAGTCGTTTCTGCGGCGCGCACTGTCTGCACGGCGGCAGCTTCTGTGCCTGTCACTTCTGAGGTTGGGGTATTGTCCTCGATGGTGAATCTGATCACGCCGTGCGTGTCCTGCGCGGTGTCCGCCTTGTCTGCTTTCAGATACAGACAATAGGTTGTGCCCTCCGGGACCGTGACGGTCAGCGGTGCAGCCGTGCCGTCTGCATCAAAAGTCTGCTGCGCCAAACCGCCGCTTTCGGGAGCATCCGTCGGATCGGGGGTGTCTGCCTTGATATATATTGTCACGCTGCCCTGCGAGGGAACCGTGCGGAAGGTATAGGTCAGGGCGCGGTCTGCGGGTGCGCCGAACCGCACCTCATACTGCTGATCGGTGCTGCTGTTCAGAACATAGATCAGGCTGCCGGAATCTGCGCCGCCGATCAGCGTGCCGTCTTCGCAAAACGGCAGGATATAGGGCGTTGTACCGTGCATAATCCCCTCGAAAAGTGCCGCATCATCCGTTTCCGCCGTACTGTCTGCCGTTGTCTCCCGCTCGGTGCCGTCCGCCGTCACGGCGGTTGTAAGCTGTGTGCCTGCGGAGGTTTCATGCACTTCCTCGATCGGATAGCCGGTTGTCTGCACATTGATGCCGTCATTCGCCTGCAAATAGACGCCGAGCGCGAGCAGTCCGCCGCATGCCGCGGTCAGCCCTGCCGCAATGCGCGTGACCGTTCTGCGGATGCGCCTCCGCCTGTTTGTGCGTGCAGCGATCTGCTGTGCCTCGCTGCGAAAGTGCGGATCGACCGCGGAAAATGCCTGCATCAGATCCTGCGTTTTCATAGCCATTCCTCCTTCTCCAAAAATTGCCGCAGCCGTTTTCGCGCACGGTGCAGCATGCTTTTGACCTTGTTCTCCGAAAAGCCGAACTGCGCGGCGATGGTGCGCACCTGCCAGAGATCGGCATACCGCCGCACGGTGACCGCGCGCATCTCGGGCGGGAGCTCCGCGAGAAAACGGTTCAGCGCTTCGGAAAGCTGCCGCGTCTCGATGAGCTTCTCCACATCCTGCGTCCCGGGCACGCATTCTGCAAGCTCCTCCTGCACGGCGGGCTTCTCATTGCCGCCGCGCTTTGCCGCATGCTCCCTGCGGGCGAGCGAGACAGCCCTGCGCTTTGTCAGCGCGGAGAGAAAGCCAAAGAGATTCTCCGGCTTTTCCGGCGGGACCGCATTCCAGACAGCCAGCAGCACATCGTTCATGACTTCCTCTGCATCCTCTGCGCTGTCCACATACTGCATCGCGATTTTCCGGCAGCCTTTTTCATACTGCTTCCGCAGTGCCTGAAGCCCGCGCTCGTCACGCGCTTCGAGCAGCCGCAGGATCTCGGCGTCCTCCATCTGCGATCCCTCCCTTCGTCCTCTCTGTCTATTATATCGCAAAATGATGCGCTTTGGTTGCATAAAGTCCGAAAAATCCATATCGTATGAGACAATTATGCAGGAAAAGCGGAATATCTGTCATTGCATCCGGGACAAAATGTCAGTATAATAATAGATAAAGTGACAGTCGGGTACCGCCGGCGCCGTCATCTGAGAAAAAACGATCACACACATACACTTAGGGGGAAAAACTTATGCGTACAAAGAAACATTTGATCGCTGCGGTCTGTGCAGCAGCCGTGCTCGTGAGCGCCGTGCCCGCCGGGATGTTCCCGGTCCTTGCGGCGGATACCGTTGAAATCACCGCCGCAGACGGCTGGTTTGAATCCGCATATGTCCAGTGGACACCGGTCTCCGGCGCGAGCGGCTACAATGTCTACGCCGACGGCAAGCAGATCGACAGCATGCTGATCCGTCAGTACAACGGCTTCTACCGTGCAGATGCCGTGGGGCTGAAGGCAGGCTCGCATACGTTGCAGATCGTTCCGCTGATGGGCGGCAAGGAGGACACGGCAAAGGCGGCATCCAAATCTGTCACGGTCTCCGCACATGACCGCACGGGCTTTGCGTGGACAAAGGATTCTGCTTATACGAATTCGACCGCATCCGGCGCTTATAACGAAGACGGTACGCTTCGCAGCGGCGCAGTCGTGCTCTATGTCACCGACAAGACCAAGAACAGCGTTTCGATGAATGTTGTCACCGATTCCAAGGGCGGCACGACCTCCGCGACCGGCGTGCAGGGCATTCTTTCGGCATATCAGAAGGGCTATGAGACCCGTCCGCTCGATCTCCGCTGCATCGGCAATATCACCGATCCTTCCACGCTGGAGGGCGGCGATCTGCTCGTGAAGGGCAACGGCTCCTCCAAGCGCCTCTCCTGCGGCATCACGATCGAGGGCATCGGCACGGATACCGTCTTCAACGGCTTCGGTCTCCGCATTGCAAATGCGTCC
>CAMNAY010000156.1 GCA_946531975.1 uncultured Ruminococcus sp.
CCAGCAGGGCAGAGATGCCGAGGATGACCCTTTTTCCGATGACCGGGATCGCCGCGATCCAGACCGCCGCGATCAGCATTCTGCCGTAGAGCTTATCGGGATTCGGGTTCTTGTCTGCGGAGCGTCCGCCCCAGACATTTCCGAGCGCCATCGCGATCATAATGGTACCGATGATAATGGTCCAGACGATCTGCGAGGAGCTGAAATACGGCGCCAGCAGTCTGCTCGCACCGAGCTCCACCGCCATGACGGACATGCCGGCGAAGAACTCGGTGAGATACAGATACCATTTTTTTGTGAGAATGCGCTGCTGCGCGTCTGTCCGCTTACTCATCCTGAAGCATATAGCCGAGATTCAGTTCGCGGTTATCGCAGTTGCAGGGATAGCTCGCCTTCCAGTAGCCGGGCGCACCCTTACCGCAGGAAGCGTTTGCGCGCTTGCCGGTTGCGGGGCAGACAAAGCCCTGAATGACATCCTCGCAGGCGGGGAAGTCCTGTCCGTTGTAGTGATTGAGGACCCACTCACCGACGATATTCTTCCAGACATACGCAGATTTGATTGCGCCGTGATTCTTGATCTTCTTGTTTTCCTTATAGCCGACCCAGACTGCGCTGGTGAAATCGGGCGTCAGACCGACGAACATCAGGTCGCACCAGTCAGAAGTCGTACCGGTCTTGCCGGCGATCGGAACCTGCTTGCCGTTGAGGAACATTTTTGCAGGCTTACCGGTACCCTCATTGACGACATTCTGAAGCAGCTTGTTCATGATATAAGAGGTATCCTCGCTGATAGCAGCCGCATAGCCGTCGTCACCGTTATAGACAAGCGTACCGTCCGAGGTCTCGACACGGCTGATGATGTGCGCCTTGTCATAGTAACCGCCGTTGCCGTAGACCATGTATGCATTTGCGAGGTCCGTGACGGTAACGCCGTAGCCCAGAGCGCCGACGGAGAGCGGTGCGTAGTCCTTGTCCGTTGCCTCAGAGAGACCCAGACCGAGCGTTTCTGTTGCAAACTTGAAGATATTGTCGCAGCCGTAGGTCTTGCAGAGCAGCGCCGGAATGGTGTTCTTGGAGACCTGAAGTGCGTAATAAATGTTGATTTTCTGGTTGGTGTAAACCGTCTTATCACTGTCATCCGCGTAGTTGGTCGGCCAGAGCTTTTCCTTCTTGGTTTTCTCGTCGATGACCGTCAGCGGCGGATAGTCCAGAACATGGGTACCCCATGTGATATAGTTGTTTTCGAGTGCAAAGCCGTATGTGGTGACCGGCTTGATTGCGGAACCGGGCTGCTGCTTTTCGGTCGAAGCATAGCTGATACCGAGGGAGCCCTGCTTCTCGCCGATGTCACCGACCGTGCAGAGGATTCTGCCGTGGTAGTCGATGGCAGCGAAGCCGGATTTCAGCACGAGGTTTTCGTCGTCCGCATATGTTCCGTCGCCGTCGAGGTCACGGAACAAGGTCGTTGCCTTGGTGTTGGTCATACCTGCGAGCAGATTGTCAAGGTTGGAAAACTTCTTCTCAGCATAGTCCTGCATTTCGCGGTTGACGGTCGTATAGATCTGGTAGCCTTCCTTGTTGATCTTTGCCATTGCACGGTCAAAGGAGATACCCTGCTGATCCATCAGATAATGTGCGAATTCACGGAGTGCCTCGTCGATGACCCAGTCGGTGCTCTTCTGCTCCTGACCGTTGGTCATGGTAATGGTACCGTCCTCCTCGACCTTCTGAAGTTCCGGATGCAGCAGCTTGTACTCCTCGGTGTCGGTAAAGACCAGATGCTCATTGAGCGCTGCCTGATACTCATCGAAGGTAATCGCACCGTTATCGTACATCTGACCGAGGATATACTCCATACGCTTGCGGTTGACCTCACGGCCGGTGTTGACGACGACGTCGGTCAGATAATATGTGTTCGTGACCTCGTTGAACGCCTTTTCGTTGTAGCCGGCGAAGGGGTTGTTGACCTCAGGGCTCTGCGGGATTGCCGCGAGGCAGGCAGCCTCCGCGATCGACAGCTCCTCGACATGCTTGCCGAAGTACTTCTGCGCAGCCATTTCGATGCCGTTTGCCGCACCGCCGAAGCCGATATAATTGAGGTATGTCTCAAGGATCTCGTCCTTGGAATAAGTCTTTTCGAGCTGCATTGCGCGGTGAATCTCACGAATCTTACGCTGCGGGCTCTTATCGTTGTCATTTGTGAGGTTCTTGACGAGCTGCTGGGTAATCGTCGAACCGCCCTGATCGGAATTCCAGAACTGGAGGATCATGTTTGCGAAGGACGCGAAGGTACGCTTGTAGTCCACGCCTTCATGCTGATAGAAATTCTTGTCCTCACCGTAGACGAACGCATCGCGGACATGCTGCGGGATCTGATCGAGATCAACCGGAATACGCAGGACGTCGTTCTGGACATGATAGATGCGCTCATCCTCACCCTCGGCATTCTTCTCGAAGATATTGGTCTCGAAGCTCATCGTCAGCTCCTGAATACTGACGGAGGGCGTATTCTCCATATAGTTGATGACATAGTTTGTCGCTGCGATGGCACAGATTGCGCCGGTCACGCAGAACAGCAGGAAGAACGACATAAATGTCACCAGAATGACCGAGCCGACATTGCCGATGATGCGCAGGACAAGCGGGCGCTTCTTTTTCGGCTTGGTTTTTTTCCGCGGCATCCGCGCAGGTGCGGGTGCGGGTTTTCTGGCAGCGGGTCTTTTTTTATTCATTTCCAAACTCCTTTCATTCGGCATGGAATGTGAAATCCATGTGGACACTCTGCTGCTGGCGCAGAGAGAACTGTATATAAAGATACACCGTACATTATATCACAAAATTCGATTCTTGTTAAGCACTTTTCAAAAATTTTCATGTTTTCTTCAATGTCAACGAATAATTCCGCTTTTTTTGCAGCATACTGACTGTAATCACGAAAGGAGCGCAGAGAACATGACAGCAACAACATGGTTTCGGCAAAGCGTCACGGCAGGTGCAGCCCTTCTGGCAGTCGGCACACTGCTCCTGCCGCAGTCCGCAAGGGGCAGCTTTGATCTGCCGGAGGTCTCATTCACAGAGGAAGTACAGGCAGGCGGCGCCGTAACGCTCCGCGGGACAGAGCCGGCAGACGTGGGAACGAGCCCGACTGCGGAGACAGAATATATTGTCAAACTGGAAGACGGCGGGCTGTATGTCTACGAATCCGGCAAGCGGGAGCCGTCTGCGCACTATGCGGTGCAGGATACGGGCATGCCCGATTACGACCGGATTCTGCTGGAATACGGAATCCGCGTGACCGGTGAAGCGGCATTGCGCGAGGTACTGGAGGACTATGCCTCATGAAGCGCGTCTGGCATGAAGCGATCCGGCGTCTGCGGGGGAAGCGGCGCTCAGCAGCAGGCGCCGCCGCCGCACAGCTTGCGGTATTTCTGGCGGGCGCAGTCAGCGGCAGCATCGTGCAGCGTCTGCTGCTGCGGACTGATTCATTCCGCGGTGCGCCGAACCGCTGGGATCTGTTTCTGCCCTGTTTTCTGCTTGGGGTACTGATCTGCGTGACACCGCTGCGGGTACAGACGGCATGGCACTTTGGCCTGCTCTCCGGACTGCTGGACGAAAACGATCACGGCTTTCTGGCGGACAGCAGCCGGCTGTGGCTATGGCGGCGGGCAGTACGGGTGCGTCTTCTGAGCGGCATCTGCCTGATTGTCTCGGCAGCGCCCGCGCTGATGCTGATTATCGCGGCAAAGAGTGTCTGGCTGACGATTCCGGCGGGCGGAGAGAGTCTGCTTCCGCTTCTGACCGTTCTGCATCTGGCGATGCTGGCGGCAGCGGCGGTCTGGCTGCCGCTGCGGGTTTTTGCGGCATGGACAGCGCTCCCCTTCTGTTTTCTGAAGGTGCCGCATCTTCCGGCAGTGAAGATCCTGTTTCTGAGTTTCCGGCTGTCGGCACAGCAGACCCTCGCGATTCTGCTGACACGGCTGATCTGTCTGCCCGCGATTCTCTGTCCGTTCACGGCATGTTATGTTCTGCCGACGCTTCTGACGGCAGAGCAGATTCGGGCAGAGCGGCGCTGGCGGCATCTTCAGCCGCGCCGCACAGGCAGATTTTCACATCTGGAGCTCCACGCAGATTAACAAAATCAGCCGACGCGGAGCTCCCGCTGGCATGACGCGAAAGGATGCACTGCCTAGCATCACCCAAGGAGCCCCACAACTGCCGCAGGAGTGCGGCAGGGGTTAGCATCTTCTCCAACATGCTCACAAACAGAACCCGACCGACACAAAAACAGCCCGCACCGATTGGTTACGGTGCGGGCGCAGTATTCGGAATCAATTACTCGCGGAAATAGGAAACTCCGTTTAACCTTTTCTGCTTGCTTG
>CAMNAY010000157.1 GCA_946531975.1 uncultured Ruminococcus sp.
GTTGTATACCTTGAGAATACCGCTGCCCTGGATGCCGATGACATAATTGCCGGAAACGGTATAGGAGCTGTTGACTTCTTTAACCGGCTCATCTATAAAGCCGTCAAAAACATGCTCGGTCTGTCCTGAATACAGATTGAGGCGGTGCAGTCCGACCGGCAGATCGGGGCGTCTGTCGTTTCCGCCTGAGCCATACAAAGATTTTTCAGTGTTGAAGAAATAGAGATAGTCGCCGTCCGGCACGAGCTTGGCCGGGTTATAATAATAGAATCCCTCGTCCGGCTTCGCCATGACGGAATACGCGCAGACGACATTGCCCGTCGCGAGCTCATAGCCCCGGATCTCCCAGCCGCCGTTTTCCGTGATTCTGCCGGTGAGCGGGTCGGTCTCCTTGCTGTTGATGACATTGACAATCATCCATGCATAGCCGCGGTGAATATACGGCTCGCTGACGAAATAGCTCTCTTTGTCGGAGATCGTGCAGAGCTCGTTGATCGCGGTGCCGTCCGGCTCATATTCGATCAGCACAACGCTCGTTTTGTTGTTTTCGTAGTTGTCCGGATCCGTATTTTTGATCGCGGAGGCGATCAGTCTGCCATCATAGCTGACAGGCAGGGAAGCGTTGTATGCTTTGGTCGATGCGGTGCAGTAAAGGCTGCCGTCATGCTCGCAGTTCGGACGCGCACAGAGCGGAACGGTCTGTCCGCTCTCGCGGTCGGTAAAGGCGAGATAGCTCTTTTCGTCATACTCAGTATAGGTGCCGTTGATGTCGTCTGTCACCTCGCGGATATTGTACCGTTCAACGTTGTAGTGATACCAGCCGTATTCCGACACAACACACGGAAGAGTCGACAACTCCCCCCAGCCTGTCGCCCGCGGGTAACGGTAGGTCATGATATGCTCCGCCTGATTGTAATACTGATCGGTAAGGTGCAGGTTCAGACCGGTATCCAGCTCCCTGTCGATGGAATTCTCCTGAATATTGCGGTTCTTCTGCATCATCGCAACACCCGCAGCCACACCGCCGCCCGCTGCCAGCACAGCAGCCGCAATCAGAATCCAAAGCTTGAAATGCCGTCTTTTTGCGCGTTTTTCATTCTGCTCATTCATACGTCTCAGCTCCTCCTTTGACACCTCGGCGATCACTGTAAATTCTGTTTCGTCCTCGAACTCCGGCGAATCTGCCGGCAAACTGAGAATTGCCTCGATTCTCCGCCGCTGCTCCGCAGACCAGCGGATCTGCGAGACTGCGCGGCAGTAGCTTTCTCTGTTCATAGGGTACCTCCGTTCGGTTTTGGTGGATGCTTTTTTCGGGCCCTTCACTCATAACACAACCCAGCCCGCTGTTTTCGTGCAGAAGAAAAAATTTTTTTGCAAAAAAAAGCACCCGTCTGTTCCGGCGGGTGCATCATAGCCGTTATTCGGGTTCCGTTTCACCGAAGGCAGCGGTCAGGATCTCCTCCATGGTCCGCTCGCGGGTGACTGCAAAAGTCCGGATCATCTTGATCTGATCCTGATAGCCCTGATACCAGATCCAGATTGAGCTGTCGGTTTTTTTCAGTTCTTCCAGATGCTTGAAATACCGCTGCATCTCCGAGAAACGGCTCGCATTGAGCCGCTCGACCGTCTCAATGACATGCTCTGAGGAGAGCGTTCCGTGCATCAGCTCGCGCACTTTTTCGATGAAATGCGTCTTGCAGTCTTCACGCTGCATCAGCGCAGCAAACAGCGGCGCATAGCGTTCGCTGTCCTCGTTGAGGATCTGCGACAGATTATCATATTCCGCCTGCGTCTCCGTCTGCTCATACAGTCCCTCGGAATAATCCGTGTCGTGAATCCAGAAGCGCCAGCGTCCGTCCGTGCGGCTGCCCTCCGAACGGTCATAGCCGGATTCTTCATCTGCGACAAAGCGGTAGAGCTTCTGATTGCCCTGCGGCCAGTCCTTGTTGTTCACGCAGATATTAAACGCGAAATAATCCAGATAATTCTCAACGTCCAGCCAGTCACAGACCTTCGCGTAATTGTCATCGCCGGTCAGATCCAGCGCACTCAGCTCCTTGTAGGTCTCATCAAATTTGACTGCTGCCGCCGCGGTCTCCTCATCGTCATCCGGCACGGTCTTTTCGCGCTCTCTGCCCTCTAAAATCAGATAGTTCCCCTGCTTCTTTCCGCCGTACTTTTCCTTCAGCAGATCATCGCAGATGCTCTCGTGCAGCCAGTGCATACCATAGTAGCTGCCGTTGAGGTATACCACAACCGGAAGCACGCCCTCACAGTCGGTATACCCTGCCTCTGCCGCAAGCGTCTGGTTCAGCTCATCGCGCATGAACGCAAACTGGAAATCGTTTCCCGCATTCCGCACGACCAGCTTGTCATATTCCCCGATTACGCCGCCTTCGGAATCTGCCGTCTGAAAGCCGTCATATTCAAACTTTCCGTGCTCCGGATCATAGGATTTGCGGGCAAACAGCTTCACGGATTTGATCGAGGATTCCCGCGATGCCGCACCGAACACACGCATGCCTGCATCCTGCGCAAAGAGCACATTGCCGCTGTCGTCAAGCAGTTCTGCCGAAACAGCCCGCTCAGATTGTCTTCCGCGCTGCTTGGCGTTTTTGCCGTAGAAGATGCCGTCGGGCTTCTCGGTGATCTCAGCCGGATCGCCGATCAGCGACAGCACGGGATTGTGGAAGGTCATGTCGATATCGCCCGCAGCCCAGAAGGTCTGCGAAGCGACTGCGGATTCTGTTCCGTCAGCGAAATACGCCTTGGCACGCAGAACCGTACAGACCGGAAAGTCCGCGATCAGCGTTCTGACCGGAATCGGCTCGGTATAATGCGCAGCGTCTTTGTCCGGTAGGCTGCCGTCAAGCGTATAACGGATCTCCGCACCCTCCGGCGCCGTCAGGATGAGCTGCGAATCGTTCTTCAGAAAGCGCTGCGGCGTTTTGGTCACGCCCTGCGCCGAGAACTGCATCGCATCGACCGGCTCGGCAAGCCGCTGCGTGCTGCTCTCGTCCGAATTCAGGCTGCTCTCTGCGGAATTCCCCGCGCAGCCTGTCAGCAGCCCTGCGCAGAGCAGCAGCGGAATCAACCGTCTCTGTTTCATCTGTTTTCCCCCTGAGCGGTTTTTTTTCATGTAATTCTGTTTGTTCCGGGACTGTTCACCCGTCCAGTCCGCCGAGAAACGTCTTGATGATCTGACTGCATTTCTCCGGCTTCTGCTCGTAGATCAGATGATCGCCGGGCAGAGAGATCAGCTCGCAGTTTCCGAGCTTTTCGAGATACGGCGTGATAACATGCCTGACGAATGTATTGTTCTGTTCGAGCAGCTCCCGCACTGCCGTTTCCCGCTTTTCCGCGTCGGTCTCCGGCAGCTTCTGCCGCATTTGTTCAAAGGTCTCCTTCGAGATCGCGCCGTTTCTGTACTGCTGCTCCAGCAGGAGTCGCCTCTCCTTGCTGTCCTCGTTCAGCGCATCAATCATTTCGTCAGTCAGGATGCCGTCTGCTTCGACGTCCTCCGCCGTCAGATATTGTGTCGTAATGTAGAGTTTCGGAATATCGTTCGTCACGATTGCATGCCATGCCGCATTCTGATTTTCAAGTTCATATTTGCTTTCTGAAAGCGGCGCACGCGAATCATAGGTCATGAGCGTCAGTGCATATTCCATGCGCTGTTCATCGGCAGTGAGCCAGTCCTTCGGCGGAAGGTAATGCTTCAGAAGCAGATTGCCCGTACCGCCGGCACCGAGCTTACAGAGCCGGTAATAGAGCAGAAGCTCCGGCTCGGTTTCGTGCTGCTTGATCTGTTCTTCCGTATACGGCTCCAGCTCTGTGCCGTCGATGATCGCGACCGCCTCAATCTCATCGGGATATTTGCTCTCCCAGTATGTCGCATAGACACCGCCGATTGAATGCGGCATCAGCACATACGGCGCCTGAATGCCGGCGTTTTTGAGCGCCGTCCGGTACGCCTCCACGATGTGTTCAACTGTCATGTCCTGCTCTGTATCATCACTGAGACCGCATCCGGCACGGTCAATAAAGACGACCTGATTGTCCGGTTCCAGTGCCGCGGTCATCTTACGCATGGTGATACTGCTGTCCGGCACCCCCATGCCCGCCATTGCAATGATGCGGTGCTTTCCGTTTTCATTGCCGAACGGCAGCACATTGACCGAATAATCACCGGCGGAAACCAGATTGCAGTACCCCTGTTCCTTCAGGAATACCCGGTCGCGTCTGAGTCTGATCCTGCTGATGACGAAGATCACCAGCCAAAGCAGCAGAATCACAGCGACAATCAGAACCGGCACCAGAATGCGCTTTTTGATTTTTCGTTTCTGCTCCATTTTTCAATCCCCTGTGTATTCC
>CAMNAY010000158.1 GCA_946531975.1 uncultured Ruminococcus sp.
GCCGCTCCAGATCGTGATCTCGCTTTTGGCGTAGTCGATCGTAGAGGTCTGCGCCGTGATCTGATTGCCGCCCTTGAAGATCAGCATCAGCAGCACACCGCAGAGAACAATCAGCAGCAGTCCGGCAACCAGTGCCAGAGCTGTCCGTTTTGCGCCCCGTGAAGTCGTTTTTTCATAACTAGACCGTTTCATAAATAAATCCTTCCCTTTTGCAATCAAAATGTCCATTGGATTTGACACAGTCGTACATTTTATTATAGCGCGTTTGGTGCGTTCTGTCAAGATTTCGGCAGTTTTTACGGTAAAAGTCAGAGACTGAGTGACGAATTCCGCAAAAAATAAGTGCATTTTGCCGGAAATCCGCTCCTGATTCGGAACTTCAGGCAAAATGCACCTGTGATTTTGCACAACGTAGATTCGCATCTCCGCTAAAAAAGCATTTGCCTTCAAGCGGTGAAAAGATCGCCTCATTCCGCGTAGGAGAAGAATTCGCCCCGGTATTCCAGACCGGAATCCTGCCAGTTAATCTGCGGCGGTTCGCCCCGATCGCTGTCAAAGAGGTATGTATACGTGAACATATTTTCCTGCCGGTAAAACACATAACAGGAGTTCCCGAGCAGATCGGTGCGCTCCGTCCGCCAGACGGAGTGCAGCCCGTCGGGGCTTTGAATCTCCACAAACTGATACTTCTCCCGATGCATCACGCGGTCAACGGTGCTGTATGCAAAAAAGACCGCGCCAAGGGCAAACAGAACTGCCATTGCCGTCTGAAAGCCGCCTTTTTTTCCGCCCTTTTTGACAGCCGCCCGAAAGGTCAGGAACAGCGTCATCGCGGAAAGCAGAATCAGCAGCAGAATAATCGGGATCCAGAAATCATCCGTCAGTCCCAGAACGGCATATTTCGTGTCGTATGCAGAGCAGACCAGAACTGCCAGCAGCACGCCGCCCAAAACCAGAAATGTACCGCAGATCGCCTGAATTGCTTTCATCGTGACTCACCTCACATTGATGCAGAAGGGGCATTCTTCTTTTCGGTACCGGCAGTCAGCTCCGAGGTGAAGCGATCCGTCCGGAACGGCGCCAGCGGCAGACCGTTCATACCGAATACCGTAACTTCCATATAATTGGTCCACGCATATCTCGCATAACGCGGTGCAGGGACCGCAGCAGATGTCAGCGTGATGAGATTCTTCTCAAAAGCAGCCTTCGCCGGATGATACACGCCGTCCTCCCCTGCCAGCTCAAAGCCGCAGGGTTCCCCGGTGAGCCGCAGCCCGTCCGCAGCATTGCGGAGCAGCACAGTCAGTGCATTGCCCGTGACATAGCTGCTGTCAAACATCGGCGCACAGGCTTCTTCTGCGCCGGTCAGCCCGTAGACCTCATACAGCGCCTGAAGGCAGAGCCGGTGTCCGACCTGCGATTTGTCCTTCGGGTGAATATTATCGAGCTCGCCGCAGTCCGGAATCACTGCCAGACCGGTATGGCGCAGCTTGCGGTACACCCTGTCCTGCGCCTCGCGAATTCTGCACCAGTGCTTGTAATCGGGGTCATGCGCGTAACGGAACATCGGAAGCTGCACATTGAGGAACGGCAGCTCCGCATCGCCCCAGTCACGCCGCCAGCAGGCGATCAGCGCCGTCAGCAGTGTTTCGTAGGCATCGGGGCGGTGGTCATCCGACTCACCCTGATAGTAGAGGAATCCGCGCAGCGTATACGGGCAGACCCGCTGAAGCATTGTCTCATAGGCGCCGCAGGGTCTGCACTCGTTCTTCGGACCCATGGGACCGGGATAACGCGATTTTCCGACGATCTGCTCTGCTTCGTCCCATGTGGTTTCCGGATGCTCGCGCATCAGCTCGGAATACTCCCACCACCATTTGTCCTGATAGGCAAGATACTCGTCATATTCCGCGATTGCTTCGGCATCGGTTTTGCCTGCCATTGCGGCATCGTAGTCGTCGATATACGGGCACAGTGCAGCGTCGTTTTCCAGCACATCGCGGGAGACCCAGACCGATGCCGAGGTGCCGCCCCAGTTACAGCCGATCAGACCGACCGTAACACCGAGCTTTTTTTGCAGCTCCAGCGCAAAATACAGCCCGACCGCCGACCATGCCCGCGCACTGTCGGGTGCAGCACAGCTCCATGCGGTATTCCGCTCGGTTTGCTCGAAGCTGCCGTCGATGATGCGCTGCTTCGGGGTGTAGTAGAACCGCACGCCGCATTCAGGCGTGAGGGAATTCAGCAGTGCCTCGCCGTTTTTCTCGTCCTTGATCTCGAATTCCATGTTGCTCTGACCGCCGCAGAGCCAGACCTCGCCGACTGCGATCTCACGGAACGTGATGACGACCGCACCGCTCTGCACGGTCATGGTCAGGTTTTCGGCTGCCGGCATCGGCGGGAGCGTCACGCGCCATTTGCCGTCACGGATCACAGCAGATGCGCTGTTTCCGCCGAGGGTCACGGTCACGCGCTGACCGTCCCTGCCGTCGCCCCAGACTGCGATCGGCTTTTCTCTTTGCAGCACCATACGGTCGCTGAAAATTGCTGCTGTTCTCATGTTTACCTCTTTTCCTCCTGCGGACACATCGGTTCAGTGATCTTGCATGTTATATTCGCCCATGCTGCCCAAGGATGCTATTATACACAAAAATAAAGAAATAAAGGAAAGCACAGCACAGACGGCTGCGTATTCCGCACATTTCAAAGCAAGCGTTTCTTTCTGCCGCCGCTTTGCGATTCTTCTGACAATTCTCAGAACAACTGCCGCTGCGAACAACGCAATCCAAAGACAGGCGCAGAGTTCAGTCAGATCGGTATAATTCCACATCCGCAAACCCTCCTCCAGCAGCAGCGGCGATGCTGTCCGTCAGATTCCCATGCGCTTCAGCGTTCCGGTGATCGTCACGACATAGAACCCGACAAAGATCACATCCGCCAGCAGCGTCAGCACCAGATTCACAACATCAGCCTTTCTGCGCTCCTCCCGCTTCTTCACGCAGACAACCGCTGCGACCGTCACAAGAATAAACAGGAACACAAGCCACAGATTCAGAAAAACGGTATGCCCGATCACGTAAAACAGAATCAGGAGCAGATTGATGAAGTGCAGTGCAAGTGCCAGCGCGCTTTCTTTCAGGTATTCTTTCATCTCACCGTCTCACGCCTCTGTCTGAAATCCGTTGAACCATGCGCGCTTCTCAAACTCGCGTTTCCAGACGCGCTTCTGCGCATCGAGCGGAACGCCGACCGGCAGCACGCAGATCAGATCGTATTCCTCCGGCACGCCGAGCATCTGCGCCATTTGTTTGCCCTGCTCGTCCGCGTCGGTGATATGTCCCTCGATCCAGCAGCTCGCATAGCCGAGCGAGGTGATCGTCAGCAGCATATTCTCGATTGCCGCGGCATAGTCCTGCACGGCAAAGCACCGCTCGACGCCGTTTCCGTCGGTGTAGGCGATGCGCCGCTTGGTCAGCACGCAGATCATTGCGGTCACGGTCGGGCAGGTCGCGGGCTTCATGACCGAAAGCAGCTTTTGCAGCAGCTCCGCGTCATCAACACCGATCAGCGAAACGGTCTGCTTGTTGCAGCCCGACGGCGCCGCCAGACCTGCCTCCATGATCTCCCGCAGATGCTCCCGCGGGACAGGCTTCTGCGCATAGTCTCCGCGGTAGGAAAACCGCGCATTGATCGCTTCTTTCAGCTCCATGTCATTCCTCCGTCTGTTCCGTTTCAGCCTGCGGTTGTTCCTGTGCGGACTCTGCGTTCAGGCGTCCGAAGTCCGCATTGAGATCGCGGATCTTTCCGGCGAGCTTCGCCGTATAATCAGACTGTTTGGTGCGCCAGACCCAGTTTCCGCCGAGGGTCGAGGGCGTATTGATCCGCGCAGAGGGCGGTGCATCGAGGAAATCCTGCATCTGTGCGACCGCGATCCTCGCAGTGCTGCCCCATGCCGCACGGAGCATCGCCCTGGGCAGCTTCTTCAGCTTTTTCACGCCGAGGTACCGCATCGCGTAGGCATTGGTCTCCTTGCTGTTCAGCTTGACCCAGCCGCGCAGCGTCGGATTATCGTGTGTACCGGTATAGCAGACGCAGTTCGCGGTCTCAAAATTATGCGGCAGGTACGGATTTGACGCGCCGCTGTCAAATGCAAACTGCATGACCTTCATGCCGGGGAAGCCGGTGCGTTTCAGCAGGCGGATCACCGCCGGCGTGATATTGCCCAGATCCTCCGCGATGACATTCATATCACCGAACTTTGCCTTCGCCGCTTTCCAGAGTGCGTAATCCGGCCCCTTGCGCCATTTGCCGTGAACGGCATTCTCCGCGCCGTAGGGGATCGCATAATACCGCTCAAAGCCGCGGAAAT
>CAMNAY010000159.1 GCA_946531975.1 uncultured Ruminococcus sp.
ACGGCGGTTCGCCCGATAAGGCGGTGCAGCGCGCCTTCACCACACAGATCGACGCCTTCCTCAAAAATAATAACCGCTATCAGAAAAATGAAAGCAAAATCAGCTTTCAGGATGTGCAGGACTGCCTCGTGCTGGTCTCCAATTCCTTCTCTACGGTCGCTTCCTACGCAAACCAGACCAAGAAGGCAATCACAAACCAGTTCATCTATGAGGCAATGACCGACTTCCTTAAGCATCAGCTCGAAGTCTATTTCACCGAGAATCCCGATGATGCCGCAAGAATTGCCGATCAGGTGCTCGTCAACAAGCGCAGCCGTGAGAATGCCGAACGCACCAGACTGAACCTCAAAAAGAAGCTCTCCGGAAACCTCGACCTCTCGAATATGGTCCCGAAGTTCGTGGACTGCCGCTCGAAGGATACCTCCCGCAGAGAGGTCTATATCGTGGAGGGCGATTCCGCTCTGGGCTCCGTCAAAATGGCGCGTGATGCCGAATTTCAGGCGGTAATCCCCGTGCGCGGTAAAATCCTCAACTGCCTCAAAGCCGATTATTCCCGCATCTTCAAATCCGAGATCATCACCGACCTCGTCAAGGTGCTGGGCTGCGGCGTTGAAGTCACCGCAAAGGCAAACAAGGAGCTCGCAACCTTCAATCTCGACAATCTCCGCTGGAATAAAATCGTCATCTGTACCGATGCCGATGAGGACGGATTCCATATCCGCACGCTCATCCTCACGATGATCTATCGCCTTGCGCCGACGCTCATCCGCGAGGGCTATGTCTATATCGCGGAATCCCCGCTCTTTGAAATCACCACCAAAGACCGCACCTACTTCGCCTATGACGAAAAGGAACGCGTCAAGATTCTCTCGATGATCGAGGGGCAGAAGTACACGATTCAGCGCTCGAAGGGTCTCGGTGAAAACGAAGCCGAGATGATGGCGCTGACCACTATGAACCCGGAAACCCGCCGCATTATCCGCATTACGCCGGAAGACGCGGAGTCAACCTTCGCAATGTTCGATATGCTGCTCGGCGATAACCTCGCAGCACGAAAGGACTATATCGCGGAATACGGCGGAGAGTACCTCGATCTCGCAGATATCTCCTGATTTGTCCGACAATTTTAGCTTGTATCCGGAGAAACTTGCTATGAGTGTATTCAGTTTGAAATTTGGAAGCACCGAAATGGTGCAGAAGCTGGCTCCGCTGTTACAGCAGGGCGAAGAACTGACTGCTGCTGTGTTCTGCTCGCTGCAGCACTCCACCCCTTTGACCGTAAGCAGTGTCTTCCTCTGCTATCTCGGCATCACAGATCGGCACAGACTGATCGGTTGTGAATTCAGTCTGTTCGGCGAAAAGCCGTTTGCCGTTCATTTGCAGGATGTTACCAAGCTTCGTATCAAAACGGGCATCCTGAATCAATATTTGTTCAGGCTGGAATCTGAATACCTGACGCTGAACTGCCGGATTGGCAGAGATGCCGGCAAGAAATTCCCCGATCAGTCGGAGTCTCTTGACCGGATCATCTCAATTCTTGAACAATATCAGAGATAACCCCCCCCCAAGCGCACACACGGAAGGACGATATCGCGGAATACGGCGGAGAGTACCTCGATCCCGCAGATCTCTCCTGACGCTTCGGAATACAAAACCACCTGAATTCACAATACATACGGAGGATACTACTATGGGAATGTTTACACTGAGATGCAACAGCGCAGAAATGGCACAGAAGCTCGCAGCGATGCTCCAGCCCGGCGAAAACCTCATCGCTGCTGTCTACGCAACCATCGAGCGCGGCATCTTTGAAATCGGCAGCAGAGTGATGCTCGGCTATATCGGCATCACCGACCAGCACAGACTGATCGGCTACAAGATCGGCATGATCGGTGAGACCCCGTTCACGACCTACCTGCAGGGTGTCCGCAAGCTGCGCGTCAAGAAGGGCATTCTGAACCAGTATATCGTCAGACTCAAGGCTGACAATCTCACGCTGAACTGCAGCATCTCAAGAAAAGCAGGCAAGAAATTCCCCGATCAGTCGGATTATCTCGATATGATGCTCCCGATTCTTGAGATGTACCAGCGGTAATCTGATCACCCGCTGTCACCCCCCTGCCCCGCAATCACCGGAAAGGACTGTTTGAATGGCACGTAAAAGAAGGGACGATACACCCAAAGCGGCGAATCCGTCCAATGCATATATCGAAGGCGCCGGTCTGATGGTCGAGGAGCGCATCACAGAAACGCTCCGCAAGAACTTCATGCCCTACGCCATGAGCGCAATCGTTTCCCGCGCTCTGCCGGAAATCGACGGCTTCAAGCCCTCACACCGGAAGCTGCTCTATACCATGTACAAAATGGGTCTGCTCTCCGGCGCAAGAACCAAGTCTGCCAATGTCGTCGGTCAGACCATGCGCCTCAACCCGCACGGCGATGCCGCGATCTATGAGACCATGGTGCGCCTTGCCCGCGGAAATGAATCGCTGCTGCACCCGTATGTGGACAGCAAGGGAAACTTCGGCAAGGTCTACTCCCGCGATATGGCATATGCCGCACCGCGTTACACCGAGGTCAGACTCGAACCGATCGCCGGTGAGCTGTTCGCCGATATCGACAAGGAAACAGTCGATTTTATCCCGAACTACGACAATACCACGCAGGAGCCGACGCTCCTTCCGGCGACCTTCCCCTCTGTTCTGGTCAATGCCAATGTCGGCATCGCGGTCTCCATGGCGAGCAATGTCTGCCCGTTCAATCTCGCGGAGGTCTGTGAGACGACAATCGCTCTCATCAAAAATCCGGAGCATGACCTGCTTCTGACGCTCAAGGGTCCGGATTTCCCGACCGGCGCCTATATGCTCTACGATGAGGAGGAGCTGCGGAAGGTCTATGACACCGGGCGCGGCAGCATCCGGCTCCGCTCCAGATGGAACTACGACAAATCCGCAAACTGCATCGAGATCACCCAGATTCCCTATTCCACGACCGTCGAAGCGATCATGGAAAAAATCGTCGAGCTGGTCAAGGCGGGCAAGATCAGAGAGATCTCCTACCTGCGCGATGAGACCGATATCAACGGTCTGAAGCTGACGCTTGACCTGAAGCGCGGCACCGATCCGGATAAGCTCATGCAGAAGCTCTACCGCATGACGCCCCTTCAGGACGCCGTTTCCTGCAACTTCAATATTCTGATCGCGGGCATGCCGAAGGTCATGGGTGTGCGCGAGATCCTGGAGGAGTGGATCGCGTTCCGCACTGAATGCATCCGCCGCAGAGTCTATTTCGATCTGCACAAGAAAATGGACAAGCTGCATCTGCTCGAAGGTCTCGAAAAGATTTTGCTCGATATCGACAAGGCAATCAAAATCGTCCGCGAAACCGAGGAGGAATCCGAGGTCGTCTCGAACCTCATGATCGGCTTCGGCATCGACAGTGTTCAGGCGGAATATGTCGCGGAAATCAAGCTGCGTCACCTGAACCGCGAATACATCCTCAAGCGCACCGAGGAGATCGAACAGCTCCGCAAGGATATCGCCGAGATGGAGGATATCCTCAAGGATGTCAAAAAGATCCGCAGGATCATGACCGAGGAGCTGAAAAAGGTCGCACAGAAATACGGTCAGCCCCGCAAGACGCTGTTCTATGATCTGACCGATGAACCCGAAGCCGCAGCCGAGGACGATACGCCCGATTATCCGGTGCATCTGTTCCTCTCCGCAGAGGGCTACTTCAAGAAGATCACGCCCCAGAGTCTGCGCATGAGCAGCGACCAGAAGCTCAAAGAGGGCGATACCGTCATGCAGCAGAAGAATGCTTCGAACCGCACCGAGCTGCTGTTCTTTACCGATCAGGCACAGGTCTACAAGACCAGAGCCAGCGCATTCGATGACACCAAGGCGAGCGTGCTGGGCGATTTCGTACCGGTGAAGCTGGGCTTTGATGACGGCGAGCGCGTGCGGTATATGGCCGTGACGGACGACTACAGCGGGTATCTGCTGTTCTGCTTCTCGAACGGCAAGATCGCGAAGGTGCCGCTCAGCGCCTATGCGACCAAGACAAACCGCAAAAAGCTCGCAAATGCGTATTCTGCGAAGAATCCGCTGGTCGATATCATTTTCATTACAGAGGATTGCGATATCCTGCTGCGCTCGACCAATAACCGCGCTGTCATCTTCAATACGGCGATGCTGCTGCCGAAGACTACACGCGATTCGATCGGTGTGCAGGTCATGACGCTGAAGGCGAAATCCTCGGCGCTGGATTCCGCATCCGTACTGACATCGGAGCAGCTGGAGAGCCTGAAAAAGTATGTTGTCAAGAATATTCCGGCATCCGGCGGCATGGCAAAGGACCTCGAAATCA
>CAMNAY010000160.1 GCA_946531975.1 uncultured Ruminococcus sp.
ATCCCGCTTACCGCAATGACATGACCTCGAAGGGCTATGTGCAGTCGAATATGCTGAGCTACTTCATGGGCAGCGGCATGGATATGCCGGAGCAGCCGAATGTACGTTACATCGGGGAAGCTGCACTTGATGAGACTGCTGTGTATGCGATCCGCAATGTCAACAGCGGACGCGTCATGGACGTGGCTAAATCCGAGCGTGCAGACGGAACCAATGTCCAGCAGTACGGCACTGTTGCAGAGAAAGCGAACAATACATGGACCGTGCAGTCTGCCGGTGACGGATACTACTACATCATTTCAAAACTCTCAACCGGACAGAACTGCTATCTCACAGTGGCAGACGGCGCCGATGAGAACGGCGCAAACGTGCAGATCTCCTCGTTCACAGGCGGCGATGCACAGAAATTCAAGCTCAAAGCACAGACGGGCGGCGCGTATCTGCTGCTGACGAAATGCTCCGGCGGTACACGCTGCGTGGAGACCGCAGGCGCAGAGACCGGTGCCGGAGCCAATATCCAGCAGTGGGAAATCAACGGCAATACCTGCCAGATGTGGCGGTTTGAACAAATCGGATAACACAAAAGGGCTGCAATTCCGGCGGAGAATGTCTCCTGACCGCATTGCAGTCCCCTTTTTTTATCATTTGCAGACGGTGCATCACAGCTCAGGCGAGCCGGACAACCAGCGTCACCTGAAAACAGCCGTCCTGAATCTCCGCAAATACTTCGCCGTTCATCAGCGACATCAGGCGCTTGCAGATAAACAGTCCCAGACCGTTTCCGTGTACGCCTGCCGCATTGTTTCCGCGGTGGAAGCTCTCGAAAATCTGCGGAAGCTCCTTCTCCTCCAGTGAGCATCCCGTATTCACAACCGTAATCAGCTCACAGCCGTCCATCCGGTCAAAGCGCAGTTCGATGCGTTTGCCGTCGCCGTATTTGATCGCGTTTTCAATCAGATTTTGCAGGCACTCCGCGAGCCGGTCGGGATCACAGACAAGGATTGCATCTTCATACTTCGGAACCGCAAATTCTGTATTGGACATCGCAAACTGCGGCACATACCGCGCAAGGATTTTCTGGATCACAACGCTGAGGAATACTTCACCCGGCACAACCTCGAAGTCCATGAAATCCTGACTTGCCGCCTGTGTGATCTGACTGACAAAGCTCTCAATCTCATCGGCGCGGGTATTGATCCGCTCGGCAGCCTCCAGACGCTTTGCCTCATCCTGATACAAGCCCTTTGCCAGCGCTTTCGCATTCAGCTTGATCGCAGAGAGCGGGGTTTTGATATCATGTGACAGCGAGAGCAGCAGCAGCTTTTTGTCCCGCTGCTGTGTAATCTCCTTCTCCCGGCTTTCCTCGATGCTCTCCCGCAGAAGATTCACACCCCACGTAAACTTTCCGAAAAAGCGGCTTTTTTCCTCCGGAATATCCACGGCAAGATTGCCCTTCGCCAATTCCTTCGGCACATCATTCAGTCTGCCGAACGGCATGATGATATGCCGGCGGATGTAAAACAGCAAAGCAACCGCAGTCAGCGCAATGAAACCGAGCGCCAGATTCGGAAACAGAAAGGCATTCCGGATGGATCCTCCGCGTTCATACTCCACGCGATAGCGGGTGCCGTTCTCCTCAAGAATCACATATTGCCGGTCAGTCTGATACAGCGGACCGTCCTGCTCCGTGAACACACCGGTCAGATGCGGATACTTTGCGAGATCATAGCTGCCGGTTTCGCGGATCTCGTCCGCAAGCCGCTTTGCCTCCACACGGTACGTACCGTCGAAAGTCTGCCGCGATCTGTACAGCCCGATGTTCATAAATGCCGCAATTCCGATCATAAGGAGCAGAACCGCCGCGCACAGTTTTCTGAACGCCTTCATACGAACTTATACCCCACACCCCAGACGGTCAGCAGCCGCTTTGCATTTTTCGGGTCGTCGCCGAGCTTCTGCCGCAGCCGGTTGATGTGAACATGGAGCGTTTGCAGCTCGGAATCGCTGTCGCTGCCCCAGACGGTATTAAACAGATATTCCTTCTTCAGCGCCTTTCCCTGATTTTCGATCAGCAGCGCCAGCAGGTCAAACTCCTTTGCAGGCAGCTCCACAGGGGTTCCGTCGATCTCCGCAGTCCGGTTTATGAGATTGAGCGTCACGCCGCTTGCAGACAGCGTATCCCGCTGATACCGCCGCTTGAAGATTCCCTTGATCTCAGCGATCAGAATATCAACATCATACGGCTTTTCAATATAATCATCCGCACCGAGGTCAAAGCCGTTGAGCTGATCCTCCTTATCCGTCCGCGCTGTCACAATCAGAATCGGCGTATCCGCGATCTCCCGCAGTCTGGAACAGACCGCAAACCCGTTTACATCCGGAAGATTGAGATCGAGCAGAACCAGTTTTGCGCCGTATCGCTCATACAGCTCCAGCGCACGTTCTCCGCTCTCCACCGCCGTAACGGTATACCCTTCCGCACGGAGAAAATCTGTCAGAAGCGCTGACAGCTCCGTATCGTCTTCTACAATCAGAATATCAGTCAAAAGAATCACCACCTGACATCATTATACCATATGAATCCGAAAAATACAATGGGCAAACGAAACTGCTTTTGCAGCACACTGAGCGCAGACGGTCATAATCCGCCTGCGCTCAGAATCATCATTCTGCAAAGCTTACTTTGACATCACCGGCTGTGGTTTCGATCTTGCAGCTGCGGTCTGCGCTCTCTCCGCTGTGATACTTGTTGCCGTGATCGCTTCCGCCGACACTGATATCACCTGCCGTACAGTCAATATCAAAACGGTAATCGCGCTCGGCTCCTGTCAGTCTGCAATCGACATCGCCCGCGGTTGTTCTGATCTCCAGATTCTCCGCATCGAGCCGGTCAACGTCAAAATCGCCGCTGGTCGCATTTGCAGAAAAGCTGCTGCACTGCACATTCTTCATGCTTAGATCGCCTGAGGTCTGTGTGCTTTCCAGCTTGCCGAAGACGCTGTCCCGAATGGACAGGTCACCGCTGGTCGCATGAATCTGAAGATCCTTGCCAAGCGATGAACCGGTCACTTCAATATCGCCGGAAGTCGTATCAAAGCTGCCTGCGATGCCGATGCCCTTTACCTCGATGTCACCCGAAGTCACCTGAATCTGCGCCTTCTCAAGCGCATCAGCCGTCATGGTGATCTCGATGTATGTTTTTCCGGTTGTAAAACTGAAATTGAACAGGCGGTCGCTCCTGGAGACAATGCGCAGCTTGCCGTTTTCCTCATGAATCTCCGGCACAAGGCTTTCCGGAAGCCGGTAGCTGATCTGATTCTCGCGTCCCTGCTTGATGATGATATCGGCGCTGGTCGCATCAACATTCAGCTCGGAGAATTCCCCGATTGAAACCGTATCGGTTTTTGACGGCTCTTTTCCGTAGGCATATAAACCGACACCCGCTGCCGCTGCAAAGGCAATGACACCTGCAATGATTCCGATGACTGCTTTCATAGTAAACCGCTCCTTTCCCTTACCAGCCCTGTTCCATGAGCCAGTTGTTCAGTTCCCGTTCCCGATCGCGAAGCTCTTTGTCAGTGCCCTCAAAATGTCCCAGATTCTTTTCGCCCATGATGCCGCCGTCCACGATATACAGCACTCTGCTGCACTTGGCTGCAACCTTCGGGTCATGCGTCACGCACATGATTGTCGTGCCGTCGCGGTTGAGGGAGAGCAGCTCCCTCATGACATCGTCGGAGCTGGAACGGTTCAGCGCACCGGTCGGCTCATCCGCAAAGATCATCTTCGGATTGTTGATCATGCTGCGGGCAATGCAGGCTCTCTGAAGCTGACCGCCGGAGACCTCGTTGATATCATTGCCGCCGACCCCGTCGATGCCGAGGCGGTGCATCAGCGCACGGCCGCGCTCCACGGTCTCCTTGCGGCTCTCCTTGTTCTTCTTCGACTTCACCGCCGGAAGAATGATATTATCCAGTACAGAGAGATTCTTCATCATGTACATCTGCTGGAAGATGAAGCCCATTTCGTCCAGACGCAGGCGTGTGAGCTGCTTATCGCTGAGCTTCGCGGTGCTCTGCCCGTTGAAGGTGATCTCACCGGCGGTCGCTCTGTCCATGCCGGACACACAGTAAAGCAGCGTCGATTTGCCCGATCCGGAGGGACCCATGATCGCGACCATTTCGCCCTCGCAGACCGTCAGGTCGATGTTCTTCAGCACATTGTTCTGGTGCTTGTTGACGATATAAGTTTTGCAGAGTCCCTTTGCCTCTAAAACAGTTTTTGTGCTCATTTTCAGTTCCTCCTGTTATTCAATCGAAGCGGTATCGCTTGCCTGGA
>CAMNAY010000161.1 GCA_946531975.1 uncultured Ruminococcus sp.
CTGCACCGAACCGCAGAGGTGCGGCAGTATTCGCATCGTCCGCGAAAATTCAGGAGACCTTTGAGCGCCGGATCCGCATTCTGCTTGCTGCTGCGGCTCAGAACGGATACCGCGATCTTGTGCTGGGCGCATGGGGCTGCGGGGCATTCGGCAATCAGCCGGAGGTCGTTGCCGGTGCCTTCCGGAAAATTCTGGTGCAGGAGCGTTTCGGTACTGCCTTTGACCGTGTGCGGTTTGCACTTTACGGAAATCCGAAGGGGAAGAATTACTGTACCTTTGCGTCGGTTTTCGGTGCAGAACAGGAATAAGCCCGAAGCATGGAGGAGACTTTTGGATCATACACTGAACATCATACCGCCCGCGCCGGTTCAGACGGCGCTTGATACGCTGAATGCCGCGGGCTTTGAAGCATTTGTGGTCGGCGGCTGCGTGCGGGATGCCCTGCGCGGGGCAGCGCCGCATGACTGGGACTGCACGACCAATGCAAAGCCGGACGAGATCTGCGCCTGCTTCCGGGATTATCATGTCATCGAAACGGGCTTGCAGCACGGCACGGTCACGGTCGTCATTGAACACATGCCCATTGAGATCACAACCTACCGCATCGACGGCGTATATGCCGATCACCGCCGGCCGGATTCCGTGACATTTACCGATTCGCTGACTGACGATCTTGCAAGGCGTGATTTTACGGTCAATGCCATGGCGTTTCATCCGCAGAAAGGTCTGATTGACCCGTTTCACGGCGCCGATGACTTAAAGCGCGGCGTGATCGCCTGTGTCGGGAATCCGCGTGACCGCTTCGACGAGGACGGGCTGCGCATTCTGCGTGCCATGCGGTTTTCGTCGGTGCTGGATTTTCAGATCGCGCCGGAAACTGCCGATGCCGTACATGCGCAGAAAGAGCTGCTGCATCATATCTCTGCGGAGCGCATTGACACGGAGCTGACCAAGCTGCTCTGCGGCATCGGTGCAGAACGTGTGCTGACGGAGTTTGCAGATGTACTGTTCACAGTTCTGCCGGAGCTTGAACCGATGCATGGCTTCGATCAGAAGAATCCGCATCATGACTATGACGTCTATACGCATACCCTGAAAGCGGTCGCTGCGGTTCCGCCCGAACCGGTGCTGCGCTGGGCGGCTCTGCTGCACGATTCCGGAAAGCCGCACTGCTTTACCGAGGATGAACGCGGCGGGCATTTCTACGGACATGCAGTCATATCCAAGGAAATCGCAAGGCGTGCGCTGCATGCGATGAAATGCGACCGGAAGCGTCTTGACCGCGTGCTGCTGCTGATCGAACGGCATGATACCGTATGGAACGGCACAGACAAACAGCTCAAGCGAACCGTCCGCCTGATCGGTTTTGAGGCGGCGTATCAGCTCATTCTGCTGCATAAGGCGGATGTGAACGCACAGGCGGAATGTTACCGTGCGGAACGGATCGCGGCAGCAGACGGATTGCTGGAGCGGCTCGATGCACTGAAGGCTGCGGATGCCTGCATGAGCCTCAAAAAGCTCGCCGTCACCGGAGGTGACCTGCTGGCACTCGGCATCCCGCAGGGGCGGGAGATTGGTGTCCGGCTCAATCAGCTGCTGGAGCAGGTCATGGACGGCGCGCTGCCCAATGAACGGGAGACGCTGCTGGCGTATCTCTCAGACCGTTTGAAGGAGGAATCACAATGAAACGAACAAAATTGACCGCGCTGCTCTGTGCGGCGGTCTGTCTGGTTTCGCTGAACGGCTGCGGACTCACGGAGCACCGGAGCAGCTCGGCGGTTTCCGATGCACCGTCTGCATCAAAGCTCCCTGCTGTGCATTCGTTTCAGATCGAACTGATCGACGGCAGCACCTATACGGAATCGCTGCTCTCCAAGGCGGATGTGACGGTCATCAATATCTGGCAGACGACCTGTCCGCCCTGCATCAAGGAGATGCCGGATCTCGCACTGCTGGAGGAATCACTTCCCGATCATGTCAGACTGATGACATGGTGTCTGGACGGCAGCTATAATTCTGCAAAAGCAAAGCAGATTCTGAGCGACGCCGGATACAGAGGCATGACAATCACGGGCTGGGACGGCGATCTGAACAATCTGCTCGGACAAATCATGTATACCCCGACGACAATCTTCCTCGACAGCGAAGGCAATATGGCATGTGAGGAGATCATCGGGGCAGGGGATGTGCTGGGAGAGTATACCGAGCGGATCAATTCCGTGCTGCGCGCAAAGGGCAAGGATGAGATTAAGCTTTGAAAAATGCTTGACAAATGCAGAATCCTGTGCTATAATAAAATCAGTACAACCCGAAACCGTTGATGCGGAGAAAAACTTGTGTATGTACCCACAGAGAGCCCGGATTGCTGAGAACCGGACGGAATACAGCACATGGAATGGCCCGCGGAGGGCGCAGCCGGCAGATCTGCCGGGAAAGCTGCGACGTATCGGCACACGTCAGCTGCCGGGGATATGAATGTATCCCGATAAGTGCACGGACTTCCGGCAGGAAACCCGTGAATCAAGGTGGCACCGCGGACGTACCGTCCGTCCTTGACAGCATGGTTTATGATGTCAGGGACGGGCGTTTTTTGTTCCTGCATCACATATATTTCTGAAAAGGAGCGATTCGTTATGTCTATGGAAATCCCGTACAAAATCTATCTTGAGGAATCCGAAATGCCGAAAGCGTGGTATAATCTCCGCGCTGACATGAAGGAAAAGCCCGCACCGCTGCTCGACCCGAAGACTCATCAGCCCGCAACGCTCGATATGCTCTCGCAGGTGTTCTGCCGTGAGCTTGCCGAGCAGGAGCTGAATGACACGGAACCGTACATCGAGATTCCGGAGGAGATCCGCAACTTCTACAAGATGTTCCGTCCGTCCCCGCTTGTGCGTGCATATTGCCTTGAGAAGAAGCTCGGCACACCCGCAAAAATCTACTACAAGTTTGAAGGCAACAACACCTCCGGCAGCCACAAGCTGAACTCTGCAATCGCACAGGCTTACTATGCAAAGAAGCAGGGGCTGAAGGGCGTTACAACTGAGACCGGTGCCGGTCAGTGGGGCACGGCACTTTCAATGGCATGCTCGTACTTTGACCTCGACTGCAAGGTGTTCATGGTCAAGGTGAGCTATGAGCAGAAGCCGTTCCGCCGCGAGGTCATGCGGACATACGGCGCATCGGTCACCCCTTCTCCGTCTGAGACCACCGAGATCGGCAGAAAAATCCTCGCAGAGCATCCCGGAACCGGCGGAAGCCTCGGCTGCGCTGTTTCCGAAGCAGTTGAGTGTGCAGTTTCCAATGACGGCTACCGCTATGTACTCGGCTCCGTGCTGAATCAGGTACTGCTGCACCAGACCGTCATCGGTCTGGAGACCCAGACTGCACTCAAAAAGTACGGCGTGAAGCCGGATATCATCATCGGCTGTGCAGGCGGCGGCTCCAACCTCGGCGGTCTGATCTCTCCGTTCGTCGGTGAGAAGCTGCGCGGCGAAGCGGATTACCGGTTCATCGCTGTGGAGCCGGCATCCTGTCCGAGCCTGACCCGCGGCAAATACGCCTATGACTATGCGGACACCGGAAGAATCTGCCCGCTTGCGAAAATGTACACCCTCGGCGCGGATTACATTCCTGCACCGAACCACGCCGGCGGTCTGCGCTATCACGGCATGAACACCACGCTTTCTGCACTGCGCGCCAGCGGCATTCTCGAAGCTGTTTCCTATAAGCAGACGGAGATCTTTGAAGCAGCGGAGCAGTTCGCAAGAGTTGAGGGAATCCTCCCTGCACCGGAAAGCTCCCACGCGATCCGCGCTGCGATTGATGAAGCACTGAAGTGCAAGGAGACCGGCGAGGAAAAGACCATTGTCTTCGGTCTGACCGGAACGGGCTACTTCGACCTGTACGGCTATCAGAAGTTCAATGACGGTCTGCTTCAGAACTATGTCCCGACGGACGACGAGCTTGCAGCATCCTTCGCAAAGCTTCCGAACATCTGAGAGCAATCACAGAGAATAAAATCCCCGCAGCCGAACGAAAGGGCGGCGCTGATATAGTAGTTTTTCGCCATAGTATTTCTGATGTCCGGTCAGAAATACTATGGCGTTTCTATTGAAAGCACTTTGACCCTATGCTATAATTGTTACTGACATAAATCGGAATTTGCGGGCATAATTACATCCAATAGACTTTCTGAAGGACGAAAACTTCCTGATCCCTTGCCCCCCTTAGAACGTGAACCCTGATGGAACGCGGAGCAAGAGGGGAGAGAGTGAGGAAAAGGAGAGCGCGAGAGGGAAAACCTAAGAGAGAGGGGAGA
>CAMNAY010000162.1 GCA_946531975.1 uncultured Ruminococcus sp.
AGGCGCAGGATACTTCGATTATTACCTGCTGCACTGCCTCGATACGGAGAATTATAAGATTGCAGAACGTCTTAAGTGCTTCGACTTCGTCCTGCAGCAGAAGGCTGCGGGCAAGGTGCGGCATTTCGGCTTCTCCTTCCATGATTCCGCTGCCCTGCTCGATCAGATCCTGACCGCGCATCCGGAGGTGGAGTTCGTGCAGCTCCAGATCAATTATCTGGACTGGGAAAGCGAATCCGTGCAGTCGCGGCTCTGCTATGAGACCGCTGTCAGACACGGAAAAAAGGTCATCATCATGGAGCCGGTCAAGGGCGGTACGCTCGCCAATGTGCCGGATCTGGCAGCCGCGCTGTTCAAGGCGCGCGAACCGGAGCTTTCGGTTCCGTCCTGGGCAATCCGCTTTGCTGCGTCCCTGCCGGAAGTCATGATGGTTCTGAGCGGCATGAGCAATTTCGCGCAGCTCGCAGACAATACCGGCTATATGAAAGATTTTCAGCCGCTCAATGACGAGGAAAAGGCACTTTGCTTTCGTGTCCGCGATATCATCAACCACGAAATCGAGATTCCCTGCACCGCCTGCAGCTACTGCACGGAAGGATGTCCGATGCAGATCCCGATCCCTGACTACTTCCGGCTCTATAACCGCAGACAACCGCAAACGGACTATGACGCAGCAGCGGAACAGGGTGCAAAGGCATCCGAATGCCTCGCCTGCGGTCAATGTGAGCAGCACTGCCCGCAGCATCTCCCGATCATCGACCTGCTTCAGCGTGTTGCCGCGAAATATGAACCGGCATAACAAATGAAAGGAACTGAAAAATCATGCAGCTTCAGACAATTACCGCGACAGAATTATTGCAGGAGATCCACAAAAAGCACGTCAAACAGCGCACGATCGCACTGGTCGTTATGATTGTCGGCATTCTGCTGACCGCATTCTTCTTTCTGGTCTCGGTCGGCTTCGGCATTTTCTTCGCCGTCGTGACCGTACTGATTCCCCTTGCACTGTTTCTTTATCTCAACTCCAAGGCGAAAAACACCGAGGGACTTCCGATCTTCAAACGCTACGGCACACCGGATGAACTCGCTGCTTTGCTGCGGGACGGCGGCAATAAGGTCATCTATCAGGCAAACAATTTCCTGATGACCGAGACCTTCATCCTCAACCCCAACGACCTCGAATCGCTGATTCCGCTGAGCGATCTTCAGCTCGTCTATCTGTTCAAGAACAGCACCAACGGCATCCCGACCGATCAGGGCATGACTGTCCATGACATCTATAATCACCAGACGCGGTTCCAGTTCCGGCTCGGCAAAAAGGGACGGGAGGAAATCACGGAGATCATGCGCAGAATGAGCGTTGCCGCACCGTGGATTGTGTTCGGATACAGCCCGCAGAACGTCAGCGCAGCCAACAAAAATAAGATTCAGCCCGGCGACCCGAAGCCTGTCCGTCAGCGGCCGGAGGCATATTTCAGCAATGGACAGAATTATGGACAGTAAGCGTCTCCTCAGTCAGATCCGGCAGCTTCACAGAAACCGCTTTTTGCTGTTCCTGCTGCTGCTCGCGGTTTTTGCCGCATCTGCGGTTCTGCTGTATCTGTATGTTCACTTTGCGGGACTGCTCTGCCTGATTCCGGCGGCACTCTGCGCAGGACTTGCAGTCCGGCATCTGCTTCGCATGATGCAGCCGCAGAAAAGCCCGCTGTTCCGCAAGTACGGCAGCCCGGAGCGGGTCGCGGAAATGCGCGGAACTGAGGGCAAAGACATCTTCTTCGAGAACAGCAAAATGCTGGTGTCGCAGCACTGGCTTGCCGTGAAGAATGACCCCGAACGCTTTGTGCGGTTCGAGTGGATTCTGCTGGCATATACCCGCCGCAGCCCCTTTGGTACCTATCTGACCGTGCATGACTGCTGGGGCAGCCGCCTCACATTCCCGTTCGCGGTCGGAGAGCAGCAGGTGTTCAAGCCGGAGATCATTCTCGACAAGATCAAAAAAAATGCGCCGGGCTGTCAGCTCGGCTGCACAAAGCAGCACCTCGACTATGCGAAATCGCATCGCCGGAAGCTGCCGGAGACACCTTATTTCCCGAAAAGGAGTAAAAATTGAACTGGAATATCGCAGAATTCACCGCCGCATACGGCACGGCATCGCAGCTTCCGCGCTGCACGACGCCTGAAATTGCCTTTGCGGGCCGCTCGAACGTCGGCAAATCAACGCTCATCAACAAGCTGTTTCAGCGCAAGAACCTCGCGCGCGTCAGCTCGGTTCCGGGCAAGACCGCGACGATCAACTTCTACCGCTGCGGAGAGGTGACCTTTGCAGACCTCCCCGGCTACGGCTATGCCAAGCGTTCAAAGTCGGAGCTGGTGCGCTGGCAGGCACTCATCAACGGCTATTTGCAGGGCGAGCGCGACCTTCGCGCCGTGCTGCTGCTGATCGACATGCGCCACCCGCCGACGAAAAATGACCTGCAAATGGTTAATTTCCTGATCGACACGGAGATGCCGTTCGCGATCGTGCTGACGAAGGCGGACAAGCTGAACAAGTCCGAGCGGGCGGCAAGGCTCGCGGCACTGCCCGATGAGCTGCCGCAGTACGATGACCTGAACGTGACAGTTTTTTCCTCCGTGACCGGAGAGGGCGTTGCGCCGCTGCGGACGCTGATTGAGGAGATCACCGTTCCGGTCGGTGCCGACGGCGAACCGTCAGCGCTTTGAGCTGATTCGGCAGTCTGGGAGCACCCCGCGCAGGCGGTCAAGCTCCGCATCGGTCACATGCACACAGTGAATCAGGTTCAGCTCCGAGAGCGCACTCTGACTGTCCAGCGGCGACAGATCTTCCGCATCCAGATCCGTCAGCGTCAGCGATGAAAACGGCGATGCGCTGCCAAGGCTGCTGAGCGTGCCCGGCGTTCCGGTGATCTCGCCGTATGCCAGCGAATCGTATGCGTCCATGCTCCGGTACAGAATCCGGCAGGGCGCGGAATCCGTGCGGAATTCGCAGGAAATACGGCAGTTTTGATAGCTGTCATGCGCATGCAGATATGTCTCCAGCTCCGACCGGAAGCGCAGCGATTCCGCAAGTGCCGTGTCCGTGTCCTGAATCTCAAAGATCAGCCGGATGCCGGTTTTCCCGTCCGTTTCCTTTGTAGCCTCATAGCCGCCGAACCAGCCGTCCAGCGAAAAGCTGTACGGGAAATCGCGGTGCTGATGCATCAGCGCAAACATGCGCAGCCGCACAGCGGGTCTTGTGAAATAAAGCACTGCCGCCAGAATCACCGGAACGGCAATGCACAGGATTTTTTTCAGCTTTTTCATTTTCATATCATTCACCGTTCTGACCGGAAGGAGGGCTTATGTCCGGAACAATCACCGTCAAGGGAACAGGCACCGTCAAGGTTCCGCCCGATACCGTCACCGTCAGCTTTACGCTGACCGCAAAAGCAATGGAATACAGGGAAATGATGCAGCTTGCTGAGCAGAAGTCGCATGCGCTGCACGGCGCACTCGCAGATGCCGGACTGAATCCGGATGACCTCAGAACCGGAAGCTGCAACATCAACACGAATTACGAGCATCTGCCCGATGAACACGGCAATTACCGGCCGGTGTTCAGCGGCTATGTCAGCACGCAGACTGCCGTTCTCGAACTGCCGCTTGATCTGAACAGGCTCGGCAGGGTATTTGCCGCGGCGGAGCAGTCCGGTGCAGAACCGGAGCTTTCGCTTTCATTTACCGTGAAGGACCGGTTCGCATTGCAGGAGCGCGTGCTGACCGATGCGGCACAGAAAGCGCGCAAAAACGCGGAAATTCTCGCGAAGGCATCCGGCGTGACGCTCGGTGCGCTGCAATCCGTGACCTATCACGACCCGCAGCATGAGCCGCTCTCCGCGACCCGCTGCAATCTGGTCGGCATGGCAAAGGGCGCCGCGATGTGCGACGGCATCGCGATCAATCCGGAGGATATCACGGCAGAGGAAACCGCCGTTTTTGTCTGGGAGATCGAATAAGCCCGGGCACTGCCCGGCAATCAGATGAACCGCTCATAGCGGACGATCAGGTTGCCCTTTCGCGTTGTGCCGCTGATACCGAGATAACGGAATTTGCCGAAGCCCCGCACGGACACCTTGTCCCCCTCTTTGAGCAGCGCACTGTGATTTCCGGTGCAGGCACCGTTGACGAACACCTTGCCGGCGATGAACAGCTCCGCGCACACGCTGCGGGAGAGCTTGCAGATCTTCGCGATCACCCCGTCGATGCGCGGGGACGCGACCTGCACGGTTCCCTCCTCGGTTTTCGCGGCGAACGCCTCCTCC
>CAMNAY010000163.1 GCA_946531975.1 uncultured Ruminococcus sp.
CCTATCGCCCGGCACCCGCACCGCGTACCGGCAAGCATGTTGCCGTCGTCGGCGGAGGTCCTGCCGGTCTGACAGCCGCATACTATTTATATCTCAAAGGACATGATGTCACGGTTTATGATGCAGCCGCCAAAATGGGCGGTATGCTGCGCTACGGCATTCCGGCATACCGGCTGCCGAAGGATTTGCTCGACCGCGAAATCGCTGAGATCGAACAGCTTGGCATTGAACTGAAAAACAACGTAAAACTGGGAAAAGATATCACACTCGAACAGCTCCGCAACGGAAATGACGCGGTCATTCTCGCGACCGGCGCCTGGAGCAGCATGGCAATGCGCGTAACCGGCGAGGAGCTGGACGGCGTGGTCGGCGGCATCGGCTTCCTGCACGATATCAGCTCCGGCGAGGGCGAAATTCCCGATCTGCGCGGCAAAAAGGTCGCGGTCTGCGGCGGCGGAAACACAGCAATGGATGCCTGCCGCACGGCAATCCGCTGCGGCGCGGAGACAGTCTATGTCATCTACCGCAGAACACGGAGCGAAATGCCCGCGGAGGATATCGAGATTGAGGAATCCATCGAGGAGGGCGTGACCTACAAATTCCTGACGAATCCCGCTGAGATCATCGGCGAAAACGGGCATGTGAAGCAAATCAGGCTGCAAGTCATGGAGCTTGGCGAACCGGATGCCTCCGGACGCCGCTCGCCGGTTCCGGTCGAGGGCAAATTTGAGACGCTGGATGTCGATCTCGTCATCATGGCAATCGGGCAGCGGCTCGACCCCGCAGGACTCGACGGCGTCACGCTGACGAAAAAAGGCACGATCGAAGCCGATCCGGCAACCTTCCTGACAAATCTGGAACGCGTCTATGCGGTCGGTGACGCGACCAACCGGGGCGCTTCAATCGCGATCGAGGCGATCGGTGAAGCCGGACGCTGCGCAGCGGTCGTCGATTCCGCACTGCGCGGCGAGCTGAAGCCGTACCGTGCGCCGTATTACTCGAAAAAGAACGTATCTGCGAAAGATCTCGCAGACCGTGAGAAGCAGCCGCGCTGTCAGATGCCGACGCGTCCGGCAGCAGAGCGCGCAAAGGATTTCGCACCTGTCAACCTCGGATTTGACGATGAGACGGCAATTCGTGAGGCGCAGCGCTGCCTCGAATGCGGATGTCACGACTTCGCTGAGTGCAGGCTGATCCACTATGCACAGCAGCAGGAGATTCACCCGGAGCGCTTCGCGGGCGTGATGCACGAAGCAGAAAAAGAACGCAGACTCGTGTGTATAGAGCGCGACAACGGCAAATGCATCCTCTGCGGACTCTGCGTGCGCATCTGTGATGAAGTCGCTGAACAAGGCATCCTCGGACTCGTCGGGCGCGGATTTCCGACCGCGGTCAAGCCGGAATTTCAGTCGCCGGAGGTCGCCGCTTTCTGTGCAAATTGCGGCAAATGTGCCAAAGCATGTCCGACAGGAGCACTCAAATGGTTGAAGCAACCATAATATTTTCAACACTCGAACAAACGGAGTATACATTTTCCACATTTTCCGTTTGCCGAGCCTTTTGAAAAGTTACAAATTCGTCACTCTTTTTGTGCAAATCGCCAAATACGATATCAAAAAAACAGCCAAAAAAACGGGTTTCGTAAAAGTTTGTTCACATTCTCGTAAAATTGCGGAAAAGACTTGACATTTTCATTTGGATGTGCTATACTAAGACCATGGAAAGCAAATACCGCGTATGACGTCTACGGGGGAATGCGAATCCGATCTGAAAGGCAGTGAATCTGCCACAACTTTTGAGGAGGTTATTTATCATGAAAAAGAAAGGTTTTACACTTATTGAGCTGATCGTTGTTATCGCAATCATCGGTGTTCTGGCAGCTATCCTGGTTCCGGCTATGATGGGCTATGTTAAGAAGTCCAAGATCACTTCCGCGAACGCAGCTGCAAAGTCTATCTACACCGGCGCACAGGCTGCGATCACTGACATGAACGCAGAAGACGCAAAGCTGTCCGATCTGGATGGCTGGAAGGCTGATGCAGGTAAGGCAATTAAGGTGTCTGGCTATACCAAAGACGCTCCGACTGGAGCAGCAGATCTGTTTGAGTGGAGAATTTACAACTACTTCACCGATATCACCAAGCTGAAAGCAGTTGTGCTGAAGCTTGATGAGAACTATCAGGTTGAGGGTGTTGGCGTTGAGGATAAGAACGCATACACCGGTTCTCATCCGAAGCAGATGACTGTTGACAACTATAACAAGAACAAGACCGCTGCTGCTGCTCTTACTTATGCAGTCACCAAGGCATCGTCTTAATTTGATTGATGACCTGATTGTTCATTGAACTGAAAATTAGAAAAGCCCCCTTTTTGGGGGCTTTTCTTCTAAATGAAAACAGACAAAGCGGTTTCCATAGATGAGAGGGTGATAAGGATGAAGAAAAAGGGATTTACCCTGATTGAACTGATTGTTGTTATCGCAATTATCGGTATTCTTGCCGCAATTCTGGTTCCTGCAATGATGGGTTATATCAGCAAATCGAGAATTCAGTCTGCAAACGCCGCCGCCAGAAATGTCCGAAGCGGTGCGCAGTCAGCAATCGTTGAGCTCAGCAGCGAAGCAGACGGATCTTCTTTATTGCTGCAAGGTTCTTTTTACGCAACCGGTTCAGAGATCTACAAGGCCAGAGAAACAACGTCTTCTGATACAACATATAATGACGCTGCAAGCGTCAAAAAGCTGTTTTATGCAAAGGTCTATAATTACTTTACTGATATCCAAAAGGTCGATGAAGTAGGCTTCAACATCGTCAACGACGATGTAAAAGCAACTGCTGTTATTCTGAAGACCTATCCGGGCACCAGCCCGATCAAAATCAGTGCAGCCGATTTTGCCGCACACAAAGGTGCATGGTCGGCGGAAGATGCACTTAGTTTTGTGCTGGAAAAAGTTGAAAATGCATCTTAATTAACAGCTACGAAGCCCGCCCTCCTGCCGAGAGAGCGGGTATTTTTCTGCCCATATACAAAAAGGAGCGCCCTCCCCGAACCGGAGAGAGCGCTGTTTGTTATGCCTTTGCGAGGTCTGCCTTGCCGATCTTGCCGGCGAGGAAGTTCAGGAGCTTGGTGAGGTCGTCCTTGTCCGGCTTGCCGTCGTGGGTGACGTCCGCATTGCGCTTGCCGTCCGTCGTCACATCGCCTTCCTTCAGCGTTGCATCGTCCGCAACTGCACGCGCCAGCAGAACCGCGTCGGTCACATTGACGCTGCCGTTGCAGTCCACATCGCCCCACTCTGCCTCCGGAATCGGTTTCGGCTCAGAGGTGGTCGTGGTCGTCGTTGTGGTGGTCGTCGTGGTGCCGGTCGGCGTCGTTTCCTTGCTGCCGGGGATCACTGCGCCGCCGTTATCAAGGTTGCTCTTTGCGCCGCTTGCGTAGAATTCGGAAACTGTGATGCCGTTTTCGCCCAGCGGGGTCTTATGATCCAGACCGATGTACTTTCCGCTGCTCGTCTGCCAGAGCGACGGCTCAAACAGATTGTACTTAGCGGCATCCCATTTCTGGAACATCGAATCAAGCAGACCGCCGGTATCGCCGGAGTTCGGATTCAGGCACCAGAAGGTGTGGTTGATGTGATTCTTGATCATGTAATCACGCAGAATATTCATCCACTTCTGATTGTCGCCGTTGTCCATATGACCGCCCCACTCGCCGATCAGCAGCGGTGCGATATCCTGCTCATTGATGTATGCCCATGTGTCACGCCAGTAATCATCGAGCAGGGTTTCCTCGGTAAAGTCCTTCTTGAACCAAGTCTGCTCATAAACAGATTTGCCGTAGTCATGCGGTGAATAAACGATCTGACCGGACTGCGGCAGAATCGGAAGATCCTTGACGCAGCGGAGGTTGCCGCCCCACCATGCGCCGTACCACTTCGGCTCATCCCTCTTGGGATCTGAGATAAACTGATCCGGTGTATCCCAGTCATAGCCCTTCTCAAACATCGGAGACTGCTCAATGCCCTCGACCAGAATCAGCGCATGCGGATTGACCGCCAGAATCGACTTGGCACATTCCTCTGCGGAATACTTCCAGTTGTTCAGATCGGTGGAGTTGTCCCATTTTGCGATGCTCGACGGGCACTTTGTACCGGAATACTCGCGCTTGCCGTGCGGCTCATTCTTCAGGTCATAGGCGACGATTGTGTCATCGTTCGCATATTTCTTCGCGAGCCATGTGATCGAATCCTTCCAGTCGTCCCATGTGATCTGCTTTTTGGAGAAATGACCTACAGCCATG
>CAMNAY010000164.1 GCA_946531975.1 uncultured Ruminococcus sp.
CACACACACCTTTTGGGTTCGCGGAGCATAGGGGGTCAAGGGATCAGGAAAGCGGGGGCTCGGGGGCGAAAACCTAAGGGGATAGGGGGAATGCGAGCTTGCGAGTTTCCCCCTGTCCCCTTGGGTTGTCACCCCCGAACCGTGGAGGAGCAGGAAGTTTTCGTTTTTCATAAAGTCTATAGGGTGTAATTATGCCGGCAAATTCCGATTTATATTAGCAGCAATTATAGCACAACATCGCTGCATTGTCAGTAAAAAGCCATAGTATTTCCGACCGCATATCAGAAATACTATGGCTTAAATCTTCTATACCAGCATCGCACTTTCGGAACGAAGCCTTTTCTCAGAGTTCAACCTTCACAGCGACAAATCCATAGGGCGGAAGCTTGACCTGATTGCCCTCGATCGTGCCGTAAACCGTATCAAAACGCGTATACTTATCCGTGAACGGTGTCTTATCCACATCGAACCAGACATCGTGATCGGAACGGTTCACCGCAATGACCATTGCCTTGCGGCGCTGCTCGCGGTACCGCGCAAAAACGATGTAATCTTCGCTCAGCGTCAGGAATTTCAGGTTTCCGTCGATGAACACCTTGGAGCTGTGACGGATCTTCGAGAGCGTTTTGGTGTACTCGATCAGATCCCAGTCCTCATGCCCCCACGGGTAGCAGCGGCGGTTGAAGGGGTCGCCGTAGCCGTCCAGACCGGCTTCGTCGCCGTAATAAATGCTCGGCACACCCGGCAGGAAGAATTGCAGCACCATCGCACACTTCAGCTTTTTCTTGCCGATTTCGTACTGCTGCGGATTCAGCCGGCGCTCCGCCATCCAGTCCTTATTGTGACCGTGTGCAGGCTCGCCGCCGAAAACCGTGATTGCACGCTCGATATCATGCGTCGAGACGAAGTTCATCAATACATCAACCGAACATTTCGGATAATTCTCAAGGATCGTCATGATTTGACGGCGGAAATCATACGGACTGCATCCGCCGAGATACTGCATGATTGCGCTCCGGAACGGATAATTCATCACCGAATCAAGCTGATTGCCCAGCAGATAGCGCCGCTTGACGCCGTAGGCTTCCTTGGTCGAGGCATCCTCCCAGACCTCACCGATGATGACATGCTCCCCGTCCGCAGCCTTCACACAGTCATGCAGATGATCGAGAAAGGCATCCGGCAGCTCGTCGGCAACGTCCAGACGGAAGCCCGCCGCACCGAGACTCATCCAGTATTCGAGCACACCGCCTTTGCCGCAGATATAATCCGTATACTCCGGCTCATTCTCATTGACATTCGGAAGCGTGTCGATGCCCCACCATGCCTCATAGGTATCGGGATAGTGGTGAAAGCTGTACCACTTGTAATACGGGCTGTTGGTGGAATTATAAGCGCCCACGGAGTCATACCTGCCGAACTTGTTGAAATAGATGCTGTCTGCGCCGGTATGCGAAAAGACGCCGTCCAGAATAATGCTGATGCCATAGCGGGAGGCTTCGGTGCAGAGTCGGGCGAAGTCCTGATTCGTACCGAGCAGCGGATCGACCTTGCGGTAATTCGCCGTATTATAGCGGTGATTCTCATGCGACTCAAAGATCGGGTTCAGGTAGATGCAGGTCACGCCGAGGCTCTCAAGGTACGGCAGCTTCTGCACGATGCCCTCCAGATCGCCGCCGAAATAGTCATTGTTCCAGACATGCCCGTTCTGGTCAGGGCGGTACCAGGGCGTTCCGCCCCAGTCCTCCCGCAGAACGCGGTCATTCGGCACATTTTCATGCGGCAGACCGCTCTTGCAGAAGCGGTCGGGGAAGATCTGATACATCACGCCGCCTTTGAGGAACTCCGGTGTCTGAAAGCTCTCATCATAAACAGTCAGCTGAAACAGATCGCCCTCACCGACAACGCCCTCATGCGCTGCCGCTTTTTTGATATAAAACCACTGACCGCCGGAAATATACGAAAAATAGTAATAATGCACGCCTGCGAATTTCGCCGCAGCCGTCGCAGAATAATACACATCCTCGCCGCTCTCATAAACCGTATTCATCGGAATAAACCGTTCCTTCATACCCGGACGGTACAGCACCAGCATCGGATTCGAGTCCAGTACCGTGGATCTCGGCAGGCAGACCGTAAACGTACACGGTTCATTCTGCCGCAGAGCGCCGAACACCGATTTATAGGCACGGTCCCAGCTATCGTAGATTCGTTTCATGCCAATTCCTCTTTCCTTGTTTCCCTTCTCATTTCTGCCGGAAAAATGCGGGCGATCCCCCGACCGCCCGCACATTGCTTCAGCTCAGCAAATTATAAATGCCAGATGTTCTTCGCATATTCGGTCACAGCGCGGTCAGCAGAGAACACGCCTGCGCCGGCGATGTTGTTCAGGCTCATCTTTGCAAAGCGCTGCTTGTCGGCATAGCACTGTGCAGCATAAGCCTGTGCTGCGCGGTAGCTGTCGAAATCTGCGAGGACCATATACGGATCCATCGTCCGCAGAGACTGCGCGATCTCGGTGAACTTGCAGTCGTTGATGCCGTTGTTCATGCGGTCAACGCAGGCGCGGATGAGACCGTGATGATTGTAGATATCCTGCGGATTGTAGTGCGGCTTGCGGGCATTGACCTCCTCGGTCTTCATACCGAAGATGATGATATTCTCATCGCCTGCCGCGTCCTTGATCTCGATGTTTGCGCCGTCGAGCGTACCGATTGTGACAGCGCCGTTCAGCATCAGCTTCATGTTGCCCGTACCGGAAGCCTCGGTGCCTGCGAGCGAAATCTGCTCGGAGAAGTCAGAAGCCGGCATCAGCAGCTCGGAGAGCGTCACGCAGTAGTTTTCGAGGAAGACGACTGTGAGCTTATCCTTGATCTTCGGGTGCTTGCGGATCTCCTCAGAGAGTGCCCAGATCATCTTGATGATCTGTTTTGCGAGGTAATAGCCCGGTGCAGCCTTTGCAGCGAAGATATAGGTCTTCGGCGCGAAGTCCATATCCGGATTTTCAAGCAGCATCTGATAATCCGCGATAATATTGAGTGCATTCAGGTGCTGGCGCTTGTACTCATGCAGACGCTTGACCTGAACATCGAAGACGCTGTCCGGATTGAGGACAATGCCGTTCTTCGCCTTGACATACTTTGCGAACTCTGTCTTATTTGCGCGCTTGACAGCCATGAGCTTTTCAAGCACCTCTGCATCATCCTGATACTTGCGGAACTTTTCCAGCTCTGCGCCGTTCTTCAGGAAGCCGCTGCCGATTGTCGCCTTCAGCAGCTTGGTCAGACCCGGGTTGGACTGATACAGCCAGCGGCGGTATGCGATGCCGTTGGTGACGTTGGTGAACTTTTCAGGTGTATCGCGGTATTCATTGCCGAAGACTGCGTCCTTGATGATCTCGGAGTGCAGCTTGGAAACGCCGTTGACATTATGGGAGGCAACGACACAGAGGGTCGCCATGTGGATCATGTTGTCCTGAATAATGGACATTTTGGTCGTCAGTGCGCTGTCGTTGGTCTTTGCGAAGATCTGTGCGCAGTAGCGGTTGTTGATCTCAACGATGAGCGAGAAAATACGCGGAATGACTCTGCGGACGAGGTTGACATCCCACTTTTCGAGTGCTTCTGCCATAACGGTGTGGTTCGTATAGGCAAAGACCTTCGTGGTGATATCCCATGCCTTATCCCAGCCGTAGCCGCAGTCATCGAGCAGAATGCGCATCAGCTCCGGAATTGCAAGGGTCGGGTGGGTATCGTTGATGTGGATTGCGACCTTGTCTGCGAGGTTATCGAGCGTACCGTAGACGTTCATGTGGTTGGTGACGATATCGCCGACCGCAGCCGCGCAGAGAAAATACTGCTGACGCAGGCGGAGCGACTTGCCCTCAAGGTGATTATCGTTCGGATACAGCACCTTCGAGATCGCGTTTGCAATGGAATTCTGAGCCAGCGCCTTGGAATAATCGCCCTGGTTGAACATTGCCATATCGAAGCTCGGCGCCTTTGCAGCCCAGAGTCTCAGGACGGAGACTGCATTGCTGTTGTAGCCCGAAACATACATATCATAGGGGATTGCGGTAACGGTGCTGTAATTGACATGGGAGACATGGTGATACTGCTGATCCCAGTACTCCTCAAGGTCGCCCTCGAAGTGAACCTCGATTGCCTGCTCCGGCTTCGGATCGAGCCAGACTGAGCCGCCGGGGAGCCAGTTATCGGGCAGCTCAGTCTGCCAGCCTTCTTCGAGCTTCTGCTTGAAGATGCCGTACTCATAGCAGATCGAGTGACCGGTCGCGG
>CAMNAY010000165.1 GCA_946531975.1 uncultured Ruminococcus sp.
CGCTTAGGGGGAACTTTGTTCGGAAACGGAGTCGAATGTATGTATGAACGTAAGAAGCTCGCTGCGGCAGCCGGTGCCGCGGTTCTTATGCTGAACGCGGGGACACTGCCGGTACACGCGGCAGATCAAAACAAAAAAGTGCGGCTGATGTGCCTCGGAGATTCCATTACAGACGGCTTCTGGCTGCCGGGCGGATATCGGAACACGCTTTGCAGCCTGATTTCAGAGAACGGGCAGGAATCTCAGGTCGATTTTGTCGGCCCTAACTGGGGCGGATCAGGCTATGATCCTCAGCACGCAGGATATTCCGGTTATTCCATTGACAATATCGCGCAGGAGAATTCCATTTCCGGACAGCGGACCGGCATATCCAGCTTTGCGGAATGGATGTTGGGTGAGTATCCTGCCGATGTTGTTTTTTTGCAGATCGGCACCAATGATATCCTCAGTCTGTATGATCTGGAGCATTTCGGTGTCAGACTGGAGGGACTGGTAGACACGGTTCTGGCGGAGCTTCCGCAGGACGGATGTCTGTACCTTGCAACCCTGCCGGTCATGGATGCGACCAATAACCTCTATATCAGCGACTATTTCTTTACCGTCGAATCCATGGACGAAGCCGTGGAAAGCTGCAATGCGCAGATCCGGGCGGTTGCTGAGAAAAAACAGAACGAAGGAAAACCTGTCGTTCTCGCGGAAATCAACCGCGTTCTGGAGAAATCCGATCTGTATGACGGCGTGCATCCCAATGAAGCCGGCTACGAAAAAATGGGTGTCTTCTGGTACGCACGGCTGAATGAATATCTGAGCGGTGAACCCGCATCGGAAACAACCGATTCCCCTGACCAGCCAGCCATTCTGCGCGGCGATGTAGACGGGAACGGAGAGGTTGCGATCGCTGATGCAGTCAAACTCGCAAAGTATCTTTGCTGTGACGGTGACCTCACCGAGCAGGAAGCAGAACGCGCAGATATGAACGCCGACCGCAAGCTGAATGCGGCAGACCTTACGCTCCTGAAACGGGCGCTTTGAATCAAACACAAAAACGGGATTCCAAATTGAATTGGAATCCCGTTCTTTTTTAATCAGGAATGATCTCGACTGTCTTCATGACCTGCGGGGTCAGCGGCTTATCCGCTGCGTTGGTCTGCACCGCTGCGATCTCATCGACCACATCCAGACCCTCAACAATTTCACCGAAGGCTGCATAGTTGCCGTCCAGATACGGCGCATCTGCGTGCATAATGAAGAACTGAGAGCCTGCGCTGTCCGGATGTGCCGCACGCGCCATGCTCAGCACACCGCGGCTGTGCTTCAGGGTATTGTTCACGCCGTTTGCGAGGAACTCGCCCTTGATATGCCAGCCCGGACCGCCCATGCCGGTTCCGTCCGGGCAGCCGCCCTGAATCATGAAACCGGAAATGACGCGGTGGAAGGTCAGACCGTTGTAAAAGCCCTGATTCACGAGCTTTTCAAAGTTCTCACAGGAGATCGGTGCAACATCCGGACGAAGCTTAAACTTCATCTGCTTGCCGTTTTCCATTGTAATCAGTACCATAATCAGATTTCCTTTCGTTTGGATAATATTGCTGTCCCGTTCGGGAGAAAGCACTCAGTTCAGCTCGATGCCGCTGACGTCGTCGATCGTCAGTGTCGTCAGCTGCCCGTTCGTCGGGGACTCAATCGACGCCAGACGGTTCGCCTGATTTGTGATCGCGCGCTCGTAGAAGTTGCGGATATCACGCGCATTTGCGAAGGTTTTGAGGTTCTGACCGCAGCGAATCACAAAATACTCCAGTACGGCATCCTCTGCTTCTTTCGTTACAGTCATGCCGGATTTCGTGCAGATGCTCTTGAAAATATCAAGCAGTTCATCCGGCATATAGTCCTCAAATGTAATAATCTTGTTGAAGCGCGAACGAAGTCCCGGATTGCTGTCAAGGAACTCCTCCATCAGATCGGAATAACCAGCGACAATCACGATGAAGTCATCGCGGTTGTCCTCCATTGCCTTCAGGAGGGTGTTGATCGCCTCCTGACCGAAGTCACCTTTGCCGGTATTCGCGCTGAGCGCATACGCTTCGTCGATGAACAGAACGCCGCCCATCGCGGAGTCAATGACCTCCTTGGTCTTGATCGCGGTCTGACCGACATAGCCCGAAACGAGTCCGGAGCGGTCTACCTCGACCAGCTGTCCCTTTGACAGCACGCCAAGACACTTGTAAATCCCTGCGAGAATCCGCGCGACGGTCGTCTTACCGGTTCCGGGATTGCCCAGAAACGCCATGTGCAGAGACATCGCAGCCTGCGGCATTCCTCTGTCCTCGCGCATTTTCCGAACGCGGATCAGATTGATTAAGCTGTTTAAGTCCTGTTTCACCGCCTGTAAACCGGTTAACTCATCCAGCTTTTTCATCTGTTCTTCTAATGTTAATTCCTTTTCCTCAGGCTTCTGCTGCGCTGCATCCTGCCCGTTCTGCTGATCCTTTTTCTGGAACGGTGTAGCAGCATTGCCGGTTCCGGAAGAATTGCCGTTCTGCGGAGCAGCACCGTTTCCGCCCGCGGGTGCGCCGCTGCCGGAGCCGCCGCCCCAGGGCGTACTGCCGCCGGTCGGATACGGCGGGCGCTTCGCAAGCTCCTCGCGGCGCTTCTGCTCGCGCACCATATTCTCCCAGTTCGAGATATATTCCATGCGGAAATTTCGCAGCGCCAGCACCAAGGCGGAAAGATCACGCATCACAAACGGGTCTGTCCTGCCGTTCTCAATGGTCATGAATTCCAGTCCAGCCTGATTGATAAACTCGATGAACGCCAGACTCATCCCGCCGATCGGCAGCGTTTCGAGGTCCATTTTCAGGAACGGCATCATCATCGTAATCATGCTGTCCTTTAAGCTGTACTTTGTAATTTTGCTGCTGACATTAAAGCGGTCGATCTGATCGGCTGACATCGAATATCCCAGTGCATCATTCAGATATGCAATCTCTGCCATGGAAATATTGCCGTTGCTGCTGCTTAAATAAACATAGAATTTAAGCAGCGTAAACCGCAGGTAATCCTGCATCGTCTTTCCCTGCACGCCGACATGGTACCCCTTGTCATCGCACTTGGCACAGTTCTCATAGACCTGCGTCAGTTGTCTGGCAACTGCGTCCTGCATAACTTCTATCCTCCCTGAGCGTGTAATATGTAGAATGAGCCGTTCACAAGGTGACGGGCATCAGTCCTTTGTCACCTTATGGAACACTTTCTTGCCCTTCTTGATGATAAGCTCCTCATCGAGGGTGTACATGGTCTTGGGATCGGTAACCTTCTCGTCATTGACGGTTACACCGCCCTGCTGGACGAGTCTGCGTGCCTCAGAAATGGACGGGCAGAGCTTTGCCTTGACGAGAATTGAGAGAATGCCGATCGCGCCGTCCGTGAAGTCCTCAGCAGTCAGCGTGGTAGTCGGCATATCTGCGCTGACACCGCCGCCCGCGAAGATCGCGCGTGCCGCATCAAGCTGCTTTTTCGCTTCTTCCTCGCCGTGAACCAGTGCGGTCAGCTCGTATGCGAGGGTCTCCTTTGCCTTGTTGTAGGCAGCGCCGCTGTCGAGATGGCGCTCGATTTCCTCGATCTCCTCGATCGGCAGGAATGTCAGCATCTTCAGGCATTTCACGACGTCCGCATCACCGACATTTCTCCAGTACTGGAAGAAATCGTACGGCGTGGTCTTTTCTGCATCCAGCCACACTGCGCCCTTCTCAGTCTTGCCCATCTTCTTGCCCTCGGAGTTGAGCAGCAGCGTAATGGTCATGGCATAGGCATCCTTGCCGAGCTTCTTGCGGATCAGCTCCGTACCGCCGAGCATATTCGCCCACTGGTCGTCGCCGCCGAACTGCATATTGCAGCCGTAATCCTGGAAGAGCTTGTAGAAATCGTAGCTCTGCATAATCATGTAGTTGAATTCGAGGAAGGTCAGACCGCGCTCCCAGCGCTGCTTGTAACACTCAAAGGAAAGCATTTTGTTGACGGAGAAGCATGCGCCGACCTCGCGCAGTACGTCAACATAGTTCAGATTCAGCAGCCAGTCGCCGTTGTTAACCATGAGCGCCTTGCCCTCGGAGAAGTCAATGAAGCGGCTCATCTGCTTCTTGAAGCATTCGCAGTTGTGCTGAATGGTCTCCGGTGTGAGCATCTTGCGCATGTCCGATTTGCCGGACGGGTCACCGATCATGCCGGTGCCGCCGCCGACCAGTGCGATCGGCTTATTGCCTGCCATCT
>CAMNAY010000166.1 GCA_946531975.1 uncultured Ruminococcus sp.
TCGACGTACTGATCGCCCGGATACCAGTTATCCTTGACGTCGCCGGAGTAGCCGAGATTCCAGATCAGGTTGTTGAGTCCCCATTCGTTCGTGTAGCGGTCATACATCAGGCGCCAGAGCTTCTTGAAGTTTTCTGCACCGCCCTTGCCCCACCAGAACCATGCACCGTCGAATTCATGGAAGGGACGCCAGATGACCGGAATGCCCGCGTCCTGCAATTCTTTGAGGGCGGCGGCGCCCTTGTCCATACCGGCGATCAGGGTTTTGTATTCATTGGTGCCGGGGGTGAGCAGTTTTGACCAGTCCGGATTGGAATTCATCGCTTCGGTGTGGCTGCCCTTGAAATTGTCGCCGCAGTGCCAGCAGATCGTGACGATTCCGCCCTTTGCAGCCCATGCCTTTGCACGGCGGTTGCAGCCGCTGAAATCCTCGCCCATGTAATCCAGACCGCGGATGACCGGCAGCTTGCCGCTCGCACGCTGGATGATGTTGAACTCATAATCCTCGCTGCCCATCCATGTCGATTCCTGCTGACCGGCAAGGACATGCTTGCCGTAGGTGTCACAGAGAAACGCATAGAGCGACTGGGTTTTCTGCGTTGCTGCCGGGTTCGAGAGCTTCGCATCGGAAGACACGGTGCCGCCCTGCCACGGGGACAAGGTCAGCGTGTCGAGATACGTCCAGCCCCATGAAGATTCAATCGTCACGGTGTTTTCCCCGGCGCTGAGATTGGCGGTGATGCCTGCGGTATTGAAGCTGCCCTCTGCGGTGTAATCGCAGGTGACAGTGCCGGTCTGTTTGCCGTTGACCAGCACATTCTGGATCTTTCCGGTCTCATCGTAGGGCTGGCTGTACCGGATATTGAGTGTGTAGGCGCCTGCGGACTGTGCATGCACCTTCAGGGTAACGGAATCGCCTGCATCGAGCAGACTGACTGCTTTGCCGCCGCTTGCACCTGCGAGCGAAACGACCTGTGTTTTTTCTGTGCCGGTATCGTAGATTGTGCCGGATTCCCATTCATAGGTATCCGCCGCGCTTGCCGGATAGGCACAGGCAGCCTGTGCTGTCAGAATACCGGCAAGCAATATGATAAAACCTCGCTTTTTCCTCATTTCAATCCTCCGTTTTCCGTCGGTCGGAGCAGCGCCTGCATGAAGGGGTATGCCGGAAGCTGATCCGGGGGTTTGCAGCATCTGCGGCTGCAATTTTTTCTGTGAAACCTGTATCGGCTCTTCAGTATGCGACAGAAAGCCGGTACAGATCCTTATTTTTATTATACCCGCTTGACAGATAAACCGGAATGATATATAATGGATATAACTTGAGCTTTTTTACACTGTTTCTTTGTACGATATGTAAAATCGTCACATTTGGATGTCCGATCTTGAACAATCGTGGGGTGAGTGGAATGTTTCAGATCCTTTGCATGGGAATCGGCTACGAGCATGAGCCGGATTTTCTGATCGACCGGCAGGACGGTTATCCGCATTATCTTGCGCTGCTTGTGCGCACGAAATGCCGGATACGCGAGGAGAACGAGATTCGTGCCTTTCCGCCGAACACCTTTATTCTCTATGACCGGAATGTCCCGCAGTTTTACGCTGCGGACAGTGTGCCGTACATGGACGACTGGATTCAGTTCGAGAGTGAGCCGAAGGTCGTCCGGTCGTTCGGTCTGCCGCTGAATACGCCGATCACCATACCGGAGTGGGCGCATCCGGAGCAGTATTTTTCGCTGATTTGCAGTGCATTCTTCCGCGGCTTCAACAATGATGCGGTCATCAACTCGCTGATGACGGCGATGCTCGCGGATTACTCGGTCATCCCGCTGCTTTCCGGCAAGCCGCAGCCGTATTTCGGCGAGCTGGTCGTGATCCGGCAGCAGATCGGTGCGCAGCCGCAGAAGGACTGGAATGCGCCGGAGCTTGCCGCATCACTGCATATCAGCGCGTCGTATTTCCACCGCATCTACAAGGAGGCGTTCCATACCTCGCTGACACAGGATGTGATCCGCAGCCGGATTGATGCGGCGAAGAATCTGCTGCAATGCACCGCGCTGAACACCGAGGAAATTGCGGTACGCTGCGGGTATGCGAGTCCGGAGCATTTTTCGCGGCAGTTCAAGCAGCATACCGGCGTATCTCCCTACCGCTGGCGGCGGGGCGGGGGGCCGCAGGAGAATTCCTGAATCGGAATTGTGAGATTGATTTTGCTCTCATGGTTTCATCTTGAGACTTTTTCTTCCTGCCCCCATTGCACTTTTCAGAGTAATATGATATAATAAGGGCAGCGAATCAGCATATCTGAACGAAAGGAGCGGAAACAATGGCAAAATCAAAGAAAAAGCATAAGCCGAACCGGAATCAGCAGAACCGGAAAGCAGCGGAGCAGGTGACCCGTGCGGAGAAGGACGCACCGAACAACGGCAGAAACCGTGCGGAGAAGCGCATTCAGGCGCAGAGTGCGGGATCCCGTCCGACCTCCTCCAAGCCGACGTGGCTCCGGATCCTGATCCTTGCAGTTATGGCAGCCATGCTGCTCGGTCTGATTATTCCGCCGCTGATGCGATAACATTTCAGCCGGTATCTGAGCAATCGGATGCCGGTTTGTTATGAGAAGCGATCGGCAGGACATCTGTACGGGAGGAACCGGACATGGCAAAAGCAAGAACCCATTATGAGTGCACCGCCTGCGGCGCACAGTATCCGAAATGGAACGGACGCTGCACGAACTGCGGCGCATGGAATACGATCGAGGAAGCGCTGCCGGAGATGACCGTCACTGCACGCGGCAGCGGCGGCACGGGCAATGCGCGCAGGGCAGCGGATCTGTCCGCGCAGATCCGGGAACTGGCGGAGATCGGAACGAACGAGGACATCCGGTATGATACCGGCATGACCGAGCTGAACCGCGTTCTCGGCGGCGGTCTGGTCAAAGGCTCGGTTGTGCTGCTGGGCGGCGAACCGGGCATCGGAAAAAGTACGCTTCTGCTGCAAATCTGTCAGCATCTCGGCGAGGAGCATTCGGTGCTGTATGTCTCCGGCGAGGAATCGGCGCGGCAGATCAAGCTGCGTGCGGAGCGGCTCGGCGTCAATACCGAAAGTCTCTATCTCCTGACGGGAAACGATGCGGAATCGGTCTGTGATACGATCATGCAGTCCGAACCGGATGTCGTAATCATCGACTCCATTCAGACCATGCACATCAACGGTCTGAGCTCCGGCTCCGGCTCGGTGCCGCAGGTCCGCGAATGTACAACGCTGTTCATGCAGACGGCGAAAGCAAAGGAGATCCCGATTTTTCTGGTCGGGCATGTGACCAAGGAGGGCGCAATCGCCGGACCGAAGGTCATGGAGCATATCGTCGATGCCGTGCTGATCTTCGAGGGCGACCGCTATCAGAGCATCCGACTGCTCCGCGCCGTGAAAAACCGCTTTGGCTCGACCAATGAGATCGGTGTATTCGAGATGCGGGATACGGGGCTGTCGCAGGTCGAGAATCCCTCTGCGATGCTGCTCGACGGCAGACCGGTCGGTGTTTCCGGAACCTGCGTCTGCTGCATGATGGAGGGCAGCAGACCGATCCTTGCGGAGATTCAGGCACTCTGTGCAAAGAGTACGCTTTCTGCGCCGCGCCGTACAGCGACCGGCTTTGACTATAACCGCGTGTACATTCTGCTGGCGGTGCTGGAAAAACGGTACGGACTGTTCTTCGGCGCGCTCGATGTATACCTGAATATCGTCGGCGGTTTCCGGCTGGATGAGCCTGCGGGCGATCTGGCGGTTGCACTGGCGCTGTATTCCGCAATGATGGACAAGCCGATCGGCGAAACCGTGATCGCCTTTGGAGAGATCGGCCTCGGCGGGGAGCTGCGCAGTGTCTCCAATGCCGCACAGCGCATACAGGAGGCCGAGCGCCTCGGCTTTACCCTCTGCATCCTCCCGAAGCAGACCCTCCGTTCGCTTCAGACTAACCGCTATACCATCCGGCTTGCCGGTGTCTCAAACCTCAGAGAGGCATTTAAGGTGCTGGAGCAGCAGTAAACACGCAAAGTTCCTCTTGACCTTCAGCCGCAAATGTGCTATAATAAGATATCGGCTGCGGGAGCATCCCGCTTCCGCAGCCGCAGTTTGCCCCGGTACCTCAGTAGGATAGAGGGTTCGCCTCCTAAACCATTCTGCGAAGAGCCGCCTTTTCTCGCTCAAAATTGAATATG
>CAMNAY010000167.1 GCA_946531975.1 uncultured Ruminococcus sp.
TTCCGCTTCTGCTTCGTCGTCGATTTCCCGATGTACGAGATCAACGAGGAGACCAAGAAGCTCGACTTCACGCACAACCCCTTCTCTATGCCGCAGGGCGGCCTGAAGGCACTGGAGGAGCAGGATCCGCTTGAGATCCTCGCATACCAGTATGACCTTGTCTGCAACGGCATCGAGCTGGCATCCGGCGCTGTCAGAAACCACAGCGTTGACATCATGAAGAAGGCATTTGCGCTCGCGGGCTACACCGAGGAGGAGCTGGCCGCACGGTTCTCCGCGCTCTATACCGCATTCCAGTACGGCGCACCGCCCCACGCAGGCATGGCGCCCGGCATCGACCGCATGATCATGCTGCTGGCCGATACCGAGACGATCCGCAATGTCATCGCATTCCCGCTCAACGGCAATGCGCAGGATCTTCTGCTCGGCGCACCGTCGCAGGTCACAGAGCAGCAGCTCCGCGAAGCGAATATCCAGATCCGCGAGGAAAGCTGAGTTATATCATAAAAATGCAAAAGAGCCGCCTGAGAACAGGGCGGCTCTTTTGCCTGTCAGCTTTTCCGGAAAATGAAAATCAGGGCAGCAGAATGCCGCCCTGATTTTCGATAGGAAACCCTCTTTGAATTGTACTGTAATGATCCCGCAAAGTTTCTGTGTGTTCTGACCGGTTTGAATCAAATCCTTTTTTGCCTGTGTTTTGCGAATGTCCTCTCGCTGTGCTGCGTGCAGGGGGGAGGTTATTTGACTGCGATGACGCCGTTCAGCAGCGTGAAGTTATAGCACATCGACGGACCGTTGACTGTCTTGAGCTGGTTCGGTGTTGAGAGAACAAAGATTGAGTTCTGCTCATCAATGGTGAGCGGAATAAAGGAGCCGGATTCTGCATCTTCCGGAATGATGTAGTTGTAGTATCCGATGATGGTGCCGTCCGTGACTTCAACGTTTCTGCCGCCGGCATTGACCCAGACGAGAATGCCGCGCTCGCCGTCCTCTGTGGTTTCCGTACCCCAGAGCGGGTCTTCCTGATCGTAGAGATACACGTTGTCAGTATCAATGCTGTCGATCCGGATTGCACTGCTGTTGTTGAGATAGAACTGGAAGCCTGCGAGGTGCGATGCGCCGGAAACATAGATCGGAACAGAGACCTGCTCGCCCGGTGCGCCCGATGCGCAGCCGACTTCAAGGTACATGCAGGACTTTCCGAACAGTGCCTGCTGCTTCTCGTAGGCGGGATTCAGGATCAGATTGCCCTCTGCATCCTCGATGTACTTGCCGGTCTCATTCTGTTCTTCCTGTCCGACATAGGACTGCTCACGGTATTCTGCCCAGAGCGGCTGTCCGCCGACAAGCGTGCGGCAGTAATAGTTCAGGATGCTCTGTGCATCTGCTGCGGTGATTTTGCCGTCCATGTCGATATCGGCGGTGCCGTTCTCCATGTCTGCATCTGCGGAAGCCTTGCCGATCAGCGAATCAACATAGAGATTCAGGGTTGCCTGTGCATCGCCTGCGCTGACGCAGAGGTCGCCGTCGAGGTCGCCCATGATCCGGACTTTTCCGGGCGCTGCCTCAGCGGATGCGGAAAGACCGGTACCGGTCATTGCGAGGGCTGCTGTGCAGACTGCACTCAGTGCTGCTGCAAATACTTTTTTCTTCATTTGTTTCATCCTCCTGTGTTGTGTGTATTGTTTTGGAACGGAATCGGAGTACGCTGTTTGCGTCTCTGTAAACGGAAACAATCCTGCGGGGGATTTGTCTCAAAGTTTTTTTCGATTTGGATACATTCACAAAACGGGGCGTCTCTTTTTGTTCAATCCGCTGATTTTTCCGTGGGCGCGGGACATTTCCCGCAGCTTTTTGTTATGATTATAAAGATGCACATATCAATTCTACGGAACGGAAGGGAGTGTGCCGTATGCCGGATCTGAAAGGAAACGGCGCTGACAGTTTCAGTATTCTGTATCAGCAGTATGCAGCGCTTGTTTACAGCATTGCATACTCTTATATGAGGAACCGTGAGGATGCTGAGGATATGACAGAGGAAGCCTTCGTCCGGCTGTATGAGCACGGCACAGACTTCCCGGAGCCGGCACAGGCGAAAGCATGGCTGGCAGCTGTCACGCGCAATCTATGCATCAATGAACTGAAAAAACGAAACCGGCAGAAGCGTGCAGACGAGCTGCCGGAGGATCTCCGGTCGGAGGATTCCCCGCAGCGGACCGCTGAGCTGAACGCGGTCATGGAGGCAATCGGACGGCTGCCGGAGGAGTACAGGCTGCCGCTGGTGCTGTTTGCCGTGGAGGGGTACAGCGTCCACGAAACGGCGGAGATCCTGAATCTCAATGAGAGTACCGTCCGGACGCGCGTCGCAAGAGCGCGCGAAATCATACGAAAGGAAACGGGGGTGGAGCAGACATGAACGGCAGGCACAATGAACCGGAAGACCGCGGTATTTATCCGCAGCTTTCTGAAGCGTTCCGGATGACGGATGAACAGAAGGAACGGATTTTCGCAAGAATTCAGGCAAGAACGGAACAGATGCATACTGAGACCGCAGTGCCCGCCCCGCAGGAGCCTGTCCGGAAGCAGAAGCCTGCCGCAGTCTGGATGCGGTTTCTTCCGCTGGCAGCCTGCCTGATGCTTGCAGTCGGCGGCGGATTGCTGTTCTATACCATGACACGGACAGGGGAAGACCCGCTGAAGCAGGTCAGTCAGATCGAACACGAGATCGTGCCGGCGACAACCTGCACCACAACAAGCGGATTCACAGAAACCACACAGACTGTGACCGCAGTATCCGCATCGGATTCGTCTGCAACGGGGACGTCCTCCGCATTGCAGACCGGACAGACGACCGCACAGACATCGCAGAATACCCGGACAACGACCGCAGCAGAGCCGAAGAACGGCGGAGAAAACCATACCGGTGCAACCGCTGCTCCGCAAAAAAGCTCGACAAGTATACTGACAGCAGCATCGACAACCACAACAACACAGACCTCTGTGACAACTACAACAACGACCGAAGAACCGCCCGTTCCGCAGGATGCTGTTCTGGTCATGGACAGCTGCACCGCAAGAGCAGGCGAGACCGTGACCATGCGGATCCGGACCGTGAATCAGCTTTCGGTCAGCGGTCTGGAGATGATCCTGAATGCGAAACGCTCCGACGGCGGTACACTGGATCAGGCAGATATCAGCTGCGGGATCCCCGGATTGGGAGATCAGGCCGTCGTCGGCTATATACCGGATGAACAAATGTTTTCCTTGGTATTTTCGCAGGCGGCGGCGATTCAGGTGCCGGCGGGCAGCGTCATCAGTATGCTGACCTTTACTGTCCCTGAAGATATGGCGCCGGGTACGACGTTCACATTTGCCGAGGAGGAACTGCTGATCCTCGGAAAAGATTATAATATGCTGCCGAACTGCCGGTATACGAGCGGCACACTGACTGTGACTGAATGAGAAAAATGTTAAATAGTCCTTGACTTTCGGGTGAAAATATAGTATACTAAAGTTGTGTATTATTGCATTGCACCGGAAGCCGGGGACTGTTTTTCTGTTCCGCTTCCGATGGTGTTTTGCGGCGGATGCCGCTGTTGATCTCCTTTTTTTGCCGGATAGGGGTGTGGATTCCGCTCCGGCTGTTATATGGTAAACGGTTTCTTCGCGAAAGCAGATGTGCAGCAGAACGGTTGTTTCGTTTGCTGCGGCTTTCCCGTTTTCCCACCTTGAAAATTGCAAAGAAAGAATCATCAAACGGCGTGTTTCCTGCCGCAGAATCAGATGATATACAAACAGCAATCCCCATTTCATTCTGATGATGTTAGGAGGAAAACACAGGTATGGCATTATTGACAATGATGCTGGCGATTCCGACCCCTGTTTCTGTCCTGCTGATTCTCGTTGCTTTGATTGCCGGTGCTGCGATCGGTCTGGTCATCGGTACCTCAAAGGCAAAGCGTGATGTCAGCGAGCAGGTCGAGAAAGCCGAAGCGCGCGGTGTCACAAAGGGCATCGAGCAGCGGAAGCGTGAGGCAGAGGCTGCGATCGGAAGCGCCGAAAAAGAAGCGGAGAGAATCCGCAGCTCTGCCGCAAAAGAGGCAGAGGACAAGAAAAAGGCTGCACTCGTTGAGGCAAAGGACGAAATCTTCAAGCTGCGCACGGACGCAGAAAAGGAGATTAAGGACCGCAGAGCCGATATGAGCCGCCAGGAAC
>CAMNAY010000168.1 GCA_946531975.1 uncultured Ruminococcus sp.
CTGACCTTCCAGCACGATATTTTTGCCTGCCTTGACAGCTTCGTGCATCAGCTCTGCGAGGTTGCAGAGATACGGCTTGATGTATTCTGCAACGTCCTTCAGATATGCGAGGATTTCCTTCGGATCCAGCGGCTCTGCATCCGGATAAAGACCTGCGATGGTCGCGTTCTTGATGATGCAGACGCGCTCGACCTTTTCTTCGAGTTTTTCATTGTAAAGCTCAGCGAGCTGGAAGCCGATCTTCATCGCCTTGTCTGCATAATGCGGGGCAATACCGGACTGTGTCGAGCCGAAGCTGTGTTTTCCGAGGCGCTTCTCCTCAAGCTTATCAAAGAGGATATGATACGGCATAACCAGCTGTGCACGGTCAGAGATCTTGATATTCGGTGTCGGAACATTGTGTTCCTTCAGCATTTCAAGCTCTTTCCGGAATGCATCTGCGTTGAATGCGGCACCGGCGCCGATGATGTTGACTGTTCCCTCCTGGAACACACCGGACGGGAGAATATGCAGCGCATATTTTCCGTACTGATTGATAATGGTATGACCGGCATTTGCGCCGCCCTGAAACCGGATGACATAATCCGCATCGGCAGCGAAGACATCAGTCAGCTTACCTTTGCCCTCATCGCCCCAGTTTCCGCCTACAATAGCAGTAATCATAGTTCCGTTCGTTTCCTTTCCGGCAGGCACTGCCCGCCACAGGTCTGCGCATCCGCGCAACCACATAAATTTACAGATATATGATACCACAAAATCGGGAATCTGTCAAGCATTGGAAGGGAATGAATCGGCAGAACCGGCAGAAGCAAAAAAGATGCCGCGGTGCATCCGACAGAGGTGTCAGGATGCACTGCGGCATCGGGAATTCTGTTACGTTTGCGCGTTTGCGGATGCGTGCGGGTTGTCAGACCGGCTGCGGGAGTTTTTTCTCATCCTTATAGAATTTGATTGTAACAATCAGACCGGCGATGACGAGACCGAATGCGATCAGGTGCTGCGGTGCCATTTTCATGACATCAAAGCCGTATTTCTGATTGAACGCGCTGGTGGCGCAGAGAACATAGATCAGGGAAGCGGTCTTGACGATTGTGAGCCAGATAAAGGACCGCCGCAATGTCTTCCATGCTTTCAGCCATTTGGCTTCAAAGAAGTATGCGAGGAACATCATCAGGGCGATGAAAATGATGAGATAGGAAGCGAGTCCGCCGAAGACAAAGACCAGCAGCATGATTGCCGCGCCTGTAATGGATCCGGCATTTTCCGGAACGCGCTGACTGCCCTCTTCCGGTTCGATCTCCTGTTTGAGCGTATTGAGCATATTAAAATAGTTCGGTCCGTCCTGCAGCGGATCAGTCTCGCGTTTGTCTTCGCTTCTGCCGCTGGAGATCAGTCTGCCGAGCGAATAGCTTTCATAAGACACATGTCCGCTGACGGAACCGGGCTTTGCAAACTGAAAGAGCTTGCCGCCGAACATGCCCCATGCGAGGACTGCGGCGAGTGCCCAGACGACAAAGAGGAGCAGCTTCTGCCATGCGGGAATCTGCCGCTTCTGAACCGCAGGAAACCCCTGCTGCATGCCATACGGCGGATAGCCCTGCATCTGCGGATAGCCGTAGCCCTGCTGGGGAAAACCTTGCTGCTGCTGGGGGTAACCGCCGAATCCGCCCTGCTGGGGGAATCCCTGCTGCTGCGGATAACCGCCGAATCCGCCCTGCTGAGGGAATCCCTGCTGCTGCGGATAACCGCCGAAGGCATCCTGCTGCGGGAAGCCAAAGCTCCCCTGCTGCTGTGCAGGATTCGTCTGCTGCGTGAGGTCGGGCTGCTGTGTTGTTGTGAGTTCGTTGGCGGGCTCCGGTGCGGGTGTCAGCGGATCGGCAGCGGGTGCTGCGGATTCGGGCATCGGGGTTCCGCAGTCCATGCAGAACCGGACACCGTCCGGGTTTTGTGCGCCGCAGTGTTTACAGAACATAGAATTCTCCTCTTTTCTGATTCAGATTCAGCGGACTGCTGTGAGATGCTTATTCGGTTTTCGGGGCTTCGCTGTCATTGCTGCCGCGGTTTCCGCGGTGATTATTCTGCGGACGGCGGTTCCGGTTATCGCGGTGGAACCGGCGGTTTCCGTCATGCAGCTTCTGATTCTGCTGTCGCTGCTGTGCCTGTTCTGCGGCAAGCTCCGGATGCTCTACCACAGCGCGGTGCTCGGTGAAGTCCATATCATCGAACAGCGGCTGGCTGTGTCTGGGCTGCTGTGCAGGCTGTGCAGGCTTTGCGGGCTGCTGATTCCGCTGCTGCTTCTCTCCGAATTCCGGATGCAGCGCAGAATTCTGTGCAGAGGGCTTGACGGCGGGTGCAGGCTGCTGTGCCGGCTGCTTTGGTGCCGGGGCATTTCCTGCTGCCTGATTTGCAGGAGCAGGTGTCTGCTGCTGTGGCTTCTGCGGACGAGGCTTCTGCGGTTTTTGCTGCCGCTGCTTATTGGCGCTGCTGTCCTGCACAGGCTTTTCGGCATTGTCTTCCTGCGCATTTTTCTGGTTCGGCTGCTTGCTGCTGTTGTTGAGATTGCTGACACGTTTATCGCGCAGATCCTCTTTGGTCATGCGGCGGCTGGAATCCTGAAGACGCTCGACATTGTCACGGCTGACTGTGATCGGCATATCGGAATTTTCCGGCTTGACGCGGAGATTGCCGGTGACCAGATTGACCTCCATGACATAGGCGCGGACGGGCGGGTCGCCGGGGAGAATGACCGTAGAACCGACCTTCGGCGTGAGCTTGATCAGCTCCTCATAGACCGGACTCTCATAGCGCAGGCAGCACATCAGTCTGCCGCAGGCGCCGGAGATTTTTGTGGGGTTGAGTGCAAGCCCCTGCTCTTTCGCCATTTTGATCGAGATCGGCTGGAAATTGTTGAGATAGCCCTTGCAGCAGAATTCTCTGCCGCAGATGCCGAGACCGCCCAGCAGCTTTGCCTCATCTCTGTCGCCGATCTGCCGCAGCTCGATGCGGACATGGAATGCGGTCGCGAGATCCTTGACCAGCTCGCGGAAATCAACACGCGATTCCGCTGTGAAATAAAAGATGAGCTTATTGCTGTCGAAGCCGCACTCGACATCGACCAGATGCATCGGCAGCTGGCGGGCATCAATGCGTTCCTGACAGATCCGGAAGGCATCCGCGATATAAGCGCGGTTCCGTTCGAGAATCTGCATATCTTCTTCTGTTGCGAGCCGCAGGATCGGCTTGAGCGGTGCGGTAATGCTGTCATCCTGAACCGCGTGCCGCCGTGCTGCGACTTCCCCGCATTCTGCACCTCTTGCCGTCTCGACGACGACATAGCTGCCCTCTGCGGGATTCAGGTCACCCGGCGCAAAATAGTACATTTTGCCGCCGCTTTTGAATTTGACTCCGATTACTTCAATCATATTCTACCATCCAAACACTTGAGTAAAAAATCATCGGGTTTCCGTGCTGTGCGTTATGCATTCAGCAGCGCAGCACAGAGTGCCGTCACAGCAAGCACTGCGCCGACATTTCCGTCGAGATCGGCAAAGGTCTCGGCAATCGCGCCGTGCAGTCTTGCAGTCCGGCGCGGGGTCAGACTGACGGAGAGCCGCTGTGCGGACTCACGGTCGCAGCCCATAAAAGAAAAGCTGCCTTCCAGCGTCATCAGCGCCGCATCCCGGATCTGAATATCAAGCAGCTCCAGTGTTTTCCGGAGCTGATCCTTATCCGCAGCGGCAGCCGTCAGCAGCCGGAGCAGGGTATATTCATTCTGGTCTGCGAGGGCAGCGGTCAGCGCAGCGGTGCGGTCGGTTGCTTCGCGGACAGCGGCATCCTCCAGATAGGTGATGCAGCGTCCGATATTCCCGTCAAAGCGGGAGACAGCAGCCTGAATGTCATCCTGCGCATAGGAAAGGCGGGTCAGTGCTTCGATGCACTCGCCGCGTGTCACAGGAAAGACTGCCTTTGCGGTCATACGGGAGAGCAGCGTCGGCAGCAGAACGCCCGCGGTCGTTGCCGTAAAGACGAAGCAGGCATGTGCAGGCGGTTCCTCAACGGATTTGAGCAGTGCATTCTGCGCCTGAATGCTCATGCCGTCGGCATCGGGAAACAGGAAGAT
>CAMNAY010000169.1 GCA_946531975.1 uncultured Ruminococcus sp.
GAGCTTCTGGTGCATCATGTCGGTGCGCTCGATAGGAGGTAGACGATGTATTCAAGAATTGACAACTATATCGAAGATCTGATCGAGGGCTCAACGCCCTATAAACCGCTGTGGAATATTGAAAACATACTCTACGGAAAGTCTGCCAAGTGGAATTACATCGACGGCTGCATGATCACGGCGCTGCTGAGCATTGCCGAAATCAGGAACGACAGACGGTATCTGGATTTTGCCGAGCAGTTCATCGGACATTATATTGACGAGGACGGTGCGATTCTCGGATATTCCGCGGATGCCTATAATCTCGATGATGTGAACGAAGGACGCGTTCTGTTCGATCTGTATCAATGCTCCGGCAAGGAAAAGTATAAGAAGGCGATCTTCCGGCTGCGGGAACAGCTTGCAAAGCAGCCGCGCAATGAGAAGGGCAGCTTCTGGCACAAGCTGATTTACCCCAATCAGGTCTGGCTCGACGGCATCTATATGGCGCAGGTGTTTTATGTCCGGTTCCAGCAGGAATTCGGTGACGGCGATATCAGCGACACAATGGCGCAGATCCGGAATGTCCGCAGCTTTATGTTTGATGAGGAAGCAAAGCTGTACTGCCACGGCTTCGACTGCTCGAAAAAAGCTTTCTGGGCGGATCAGAAAACCGGAAGATCCGGTTCCTTCTGGCTTCGGGCGATCGGCTGGTATACGGTTGCGCTGGCAGATATCATCGGCTATCTGGCGCCCGGCAGCGACCGGGATGAACTTGCCGGACTGCTCCGCGAAGCGATTGACGGCATTGTGCAGTATGCAGACCCTGAGACCGGCATGTATTATCAGGTTGTGGATCAGGGCGGAAAAAGCGGCAACTATCTGGAGACAAGCGGCAGCAGCATGATCGCCTATGCGATGATGAAAGGTGCAAGGCTCGGCGTGCTGGCTGAAACATATGCAGCGGCTGGAAAAAAGACCTTTGACGGCATCTGCGGCAAATATCTGAGTGTCAACGCTTCCGGCAGGCTGCATCTCGGCGGCATCTGCCTGATGGCAGGTCTGGGACCGGAGAACAACCGCCGCCGCGACGGTTCGTATGCTTATTATATTTCCGAGCCGGTCGTTGAAAATGACGCAAAGGGTGTTGCACCGTTTCTGCTTTGCTATACAGAGCTGATGCGCGCACAGCAGATGCCGAAAGAGAAAGGCTGAAATGAAACAGATTAAAATTGCATATATCGGGGGCGGCTCCAAGGCATGGGCAAGGGTCTTCATGACGGACCTCGCACTCGCTGAGAATCTCAGCGGAGAGATCGCCCTGTATGATATTGATTCCGCTGCCGCAGTGCGCAACCTGCACATCGGTGAACGCATCAACGAAGCACCGCAGACGAAGTCTGTGTGGAAATACACAGTCTGCCCGGAGCTTGGGCAGGCGCTGGACGGCGCTGATTTTGTGATCTGCTCCATTCTTCCCGGCACATTCGATGAAATGGAAAGCGATGTGCATCTGCCGGAGGAATACGGCATCTTTCAGCCGGTCGGCGATACCGTCGGGCCGGGCGGTGTCCTGCGTGCAATGCGGACAGTGCCGATCTATGAAGGATTTGCGCATGCAATCAGGCAGCATTGCCCCGATGCGTGGGTCATCAACCTGACCAATCCGATGACGGCTTGCACCAAAACGCTTTCCGATGTGTTCCCGGAAATCAAGGCGTTCGGCTGCTGCCATGAGGTGTTCCACGCGCAGGATTTCCTTTGCTGCGCGGCAAAGGAGATCCTCGGCATTCCGCTGCCGGACAGACAGGAGCTGGTGACAGACGTCTGCGGCATCAACCATTTCACATGGATTACGGAAGCAAATTACAGGGGCACGGATCTTCTGAAGCTGCTGCCGGAGTTCATCGACCGGTATTATGAGAGCGGCTACTGCTCGCGCAGGGGCGCCGCACCGGATGATTTCCGCAGCGATCCGTTTCAGTGCGGAAACAAGGTCAAGATGGATCTGTTCCGGCGGTTCGGTGTGCTTGCTGCGGCAGGCGACCGGCATCTCGCGGAATTCATGAGCCGCTCGTGGTATCTGGAAGATCGGGACGCTGCCGAACAATGGCTGTTCCATCTGACCTCGGTCGCTTACCGCAAAAAGGACTGTGCAGATAAAATTGCCGCATCCAAACGGATCGAATCCGGCGAATTGCAGCCGAATCCTGTTCACAGCGACGAGGAAGTCGTTGAACTGATGAAGGCGCTGCTCGGACTGATTCCGCCGCGGGTCTCCAATGCGAATGTCGTCAATGCCGGACAGATGCCGGGCATGCCGATCGGCTCAGTGACTGAGACCAACTGCGTCTTCTCCTGCAACAGCCTGAAGCCGGTCACTGCAAAGCGTCTGCCGGGTGAGGTAAATGCGCTTGTGCTGCGAAATGCGGTCAATATTGAGAATCTGTGCCGCGGCATCCGGGAGCGCGATCTCAGGAAGATCTTTGAAGCATTTGTCAATCAGCCGCTCTGCGACGGGCTGACAGTCCCGCAGGCAAAAGCGCTGTTCGGGAAAATGACAAGCGCAACCGAACAATATCTGACGGCATATTATCCGTCACTCAGACTCTGACCGCATGGATGCACTGATCTTTTCGGCGAATGCGGTGCTGCCGATCGTTTTTCTGATTGTTCTGGGTTATCTGCTGAAGCGCGCGGGCATGCTCCCGCAGGCGTTTCTCGATGCCGGAAACCGGCTGACCTTCCGCGTGCTGCTGCCGGTCATGCTGTTTCTCAATGTCTATCAGATTGACCGGATCTCAGATGTGAACCCGGCGTTTATCATCTACGGCATCGGTGCGGTTCTGCTGATTTTTGTGCTTGCAGTCTTTGTGTGCTGTGCATTTACCGGGGATCCGGCAAAGCGCGGGGCACTGATTCAGGGCGTGTTCCGCTCCAATTATGCGATCATCGGGATTCCGCTTGCCGCATCGCTGTTCGGGGAGAAGGGCGCATCCGCAGCCGGTGTCATGTCTGCATTCTGTGTCCCGTTCTTCAATATTCTCGGCGTTGTCACACTGACCGTGTTTGCGCCGCGGACAGACCGGCACCGCGTCGATCTCAGAAAAATGCTGCGCGGGGTAATCTGCAATCCCCTGATTCTCGGTACGGTTTCGGGGCTTGCGGTGCTTCTGATCCGTGAGGCGTTTACGGCAGCGGGCATCGGGTTCCGGCTGCGCGATCTGACGCCGCTGTATGCCGCAGCAGAGCGCGTGAAATCCCTCTGCACACCGTTTGCACTGATTGTGCTCGGCGGCAGATTTGAGTTTTCGGCAGCCGCAAGACTGCACCGTGAGATTGTATTCGGCACGGTGCTGCGTACAGTTGCCGTTCCGGTGCTCGGTCTGCTGGGCGCATATTTTCTGCGGGAACCGCTCGGACTGTCGGGAGAACATTTTGCAGTTTATGTCGGTGTCTTTGCAACGCCTGTTGCCGTCGCATCCGCGATCATGGCAAAAGAGATGGGCTCCGACGAGGAGCTTGCGGGACAGCTTGTAATCTGGACCAGTCTGGTCAGCACGGTTACGGTTTTTGTTTATGTGACTGTGCTGAAGGCGGCGGGTCTGCTTTAATTGAAACCATATTATTCGGAGGTATCATCATGATTCTGGATCAGTTCAGTTTGGAAGGCAAGGTCGCGGTCGTGACCGGCAGCGACACCGGACTCGGACAGGGCATTGCAAAAGCATTTGCAGAAGCCGGTGCAAAGGTTCTGGGTGTTTCGCGGTCGCCGAGCACCGAGACCGAGCGCATGATCGGCAGCGACCGGTTCCGTTACATCACGGCAGATCTCTCGTCACTGGAACCTGTCAGTCAGATCATTGAGACGGCAGTCAGAGAATTCGGCAGACTTGATATTCTGGTCAACAATGCCGGTATCATCAAGCGCGAAGACAGCATTGACTTTTCCGTCGAGAACTGGGACCTTGTGATGAATGTCAACTGCCGCACGCTGTTTTTCCTTTCGCAGGCAGCCGCAAGACAGTTTATTCAGCAGGGAGAAGGCGGAAAGATCATTTCCGTTGCGAGCATGCTCTCCTATCAGGGCGGCATCCGCGT
>CAMNAY010000170.1 GCA_946531975.1 uncultured Ruminococcus sp.
CGAGATTCATCAGACGGTTCAGCGTAAATCCGATCACATAGGACGCGGGTCTGAAATGGATCAGAAAGCAAAGTGTGCAGAAGATCCAGCGCGGACTGATCTTATATGTTTGTTTCATACACTCACTGCCTATATACGTTCTCGATCTTCCCGCGGATCACCGACTCCGAGAAATGCGTGCGTGCATATTCCGCGAGCCGCTGCTTGTCATATTTCTCCGGCTCGGTCATAATCTGCTTCATCCTGTCAGTCAGCTCGGAGAGATCCTTGTAGCTGACGATATATCCGAGGCCGTCCTGCCAGTATTCCGCAAGACCGAGGCAGTCCGAGGAGATAACCGGGATGCCGCTTGCCCAGGCTTCAATAATCGGAACGCCGAAGGTCTCCAGACTGCTGTAACAGATCAGGCAGTCTGACTGTGCCACGATCTTCGCGACCTGCTCCTTCGGCTGTGCGCCGTAAAAATGCACGGTATCCTGCATGCCGAGGCGCTGTGTCAGTGCCTCAAGCGCAGCACGTTCTGTGCCGTCGCCGATTACAAGATACCGCAGCTTCACACCCTGCTTTCTGAGCGCTGCGACCGCTTCGATCACCTTGTCAATCTGTTTGACCTTGACAAGGCGAGCGGCAGTCACGAAGGTATAGGGCTCGTCTGCGCTGCGTGCGGTCTCCTGCGGCTGAAAAATGCTGTCCACGACATTCGGCACGACCGTCAGCGGACGCTTGGTGCCGGTCTGCTCGAGAATCGACTTCCGGAGCGGCTCACCCACACAGATGAAGCCGTCCGCATGCTCTGTATATGCGCTGAGCTGCGCCGATTCCGCGGCATTGAGCTTCTTGGAGAGCACCTTTGTCCAGTGCTCTGTCACGACAATTCTGATCCCCTGCTTCTGATAGGCGAGAATCGCCTTCGGATCGGTAATCATCGTAGGATAATGCACATGGATCAGCTCCGGCAGACCGACGGTCTGCTCTGCCTGCGAGAGCAGCTTCTTCCATGCCCTGCTGCACAGCCAGTCCATACGGATATGGAACCGCTCCGGGAAGAAGATCTGCGAAAAGGCGCAGACAGTGATCCCTTCCTCCTTCCAGGAGGCATAGCCCCAGTTCCGGATCTTCCGCTTCGGATGAAACGACACACAAAGATAGGTCACATCATGTCCGCCGCGTGCCAGCATCTTCGCCTGCTCGATCTCAAAGGAGCCGCGCAGCCTGTTCTGCGATGAAGGATAGTCCCTTCCGATCACCCAAATCTTCATCGGCTCTCCTCACGCTTATACAGATCGGCATACTGTCCGAAATCAAATTCCCAGCAGGTATGGATCTCCCGCTTCTCCTCCGGCGGAAGCTGCATATAGGTATCGCCGTAGAGCAGCTTCATGTAATCGTCGATGCCGTTGCAGATCGGATACATTCTGCCCTCAAACGGGACACGGTGCGTGCGGCAGAAGTCCTTGCGGATGTGATAGGAGGAGAAATAATGCCATCTGCCGGACGGGATATTCACGAGCTTTGTTTTCCTGTTTTTGCACATTTTGAAGATCTTGTCGGTCAGCACGGTCCATTTCTCGACCGACATCACGGAGCAAAGGAAGCCGAGCACCAGGCGGATCCGCGTTGTCATGCTCGGCGATTTCTCCTCGCCCATCGACTTCAGCACATCCTTCCGGTCGCGGTAAAACTTGCGGCAGGAGCAGCACGCCTTGCTGACAGTTGCCGCACTGCCCTGCAGCGCACGCAGGATCTTGCTGTCGGGCACATTCTCGATCACGAACACATCGACAAAGATGCCGGCTTCCGAATCGTTGATGATGCTGCCGTTCCTTTTGAGCTTTGTTCCCTTGAGGCGCACCTTCGTGACCAGCGTGCCGTACTCCGGATGTTCAGCGGGCGTATGCACCCAGTATTTGTCGCCGAATTTCTTACGGAATGCAGGGACGAACTTTTCAAAGGAATCTCTCGGCATATTGATGTCGATATCATCATCCCACGGGATGAAGCCATGATGCCGGATCGCACCCAATGCGGAGCCGCCGCCCAGCAGGCAGACCAGCTTTTCCTCATCGCAGACTGTCATAATATCGTCCATGATCATCAGAAGCACCGCATGCAGCTGACGCAGTTCCTCCTGTGTCATGACCTTCATGTCCTTAGAAACCTTGCCGCTCTTCAGCGAGAATGCTTTATACAGCTTTTTCATGCCCATTTCAATAAACACCCTTCTTGTTCCAGATAATCAGCCTGCGGCTTCTCCTTTTTTTCAACTCACTGAGAAAGGAACTCTTTGAGCAGCGCCGCTCTGTCCAGAGCCTGATAGCTGACGCTCAGGATCTTCTCTGCCGGAACGCCCATCTTCAGCAGGGACTCGCGGATCTCTCCGACCACCCGCTGATCGAGCTTTGCGATCACTGCATAGTCAAGCTCCGTGTGCACAAGATCCGGCAGCGGATCCACATTCATGCCGCATCTGCGGTATTCCCAGTAGTCCTCGTCATACCAGCCGACGACTGTGCAGTAATTCGCGGCAAGCAGTCTGTCGTAGATCAGCTGGCCGAATGTGCCCGCCTGAATGATTGCGACCCGCTTCCCGCGGAAATCCGGCTCAAAGACCGCACGGTTCAGACCGCCTGCGCGCATAATGCAGTTGCAGAGCACATAGTCCGTGAGCTGCGGCAGAAGATAATCCCTGCGGGGATCCTCCTCAAATGCGCTGCGGATACATTCATAGAGCGCCCGCAGCTTCTCCGCCTCCTGACGGAAGGCGTTGTGCTGCTTGAGCATTGAGCCCTCTCTCTGGCGGTAATGATAATCGGAATTCTCACAGACATACACGGATTTCGCACGCAGCAGCGCCGGATAGGTCACTGCACCGTCCTCGCCGATCGTGATCCGCTCATCCACGCGCATCTGCACATCGCGGACAATCCCGGCACGGAACAGCTTGTTCCAGACATATGTTGTGATGCCGACCTGAAATGTATCCTCAAAGGACATCATCCCGCGCCAGAGCTTTTCGAGCGTCTGACCCTCGTAGATGCCGTCCAGGAACTGGTCGCTGCACTTGATCTGCTGATGAAACAGATCCTTGCTGTACCCCGCGCAGACAATATCCGCGCCGGAGCGCTTTGCCGCCTGAAACATGGCAGCATAATAGGTCGGCTCGACCCAGTCGTCGCCGTCCACATATCCGATATACTCGCCCTCCGCAGCCGCTGCGCCTGCTTTCCGCGCAGAGACAAGTCCGCCGTTCGGCTTGTGGATGACCTTGATGCGGGCATCCTTGGAGGCGTAAAGATCGCAGAGAAAAGAGGATCTGTCCGTCGATCCGTCATCCACCAGTATAATCTCAAGATTCCGGTAGGTCTGCTTGATGAGGCTTTCAATGCAGTAGCCGACATACGGCTCGATGTTGTAGATCGGAACGATCACGCTGATCAGATCTTTTGTCATACTTCCCATCCTCTCAAGCGGTCAAATATATTCGCCTGCGGTGATGCGGAACACGCTGCCTGTCATCATTGCGCTGGCATCCGAGAGCAGATATACAAGCCCTTCCATATAGTCGTTGCGCTCGCACATCCGTCCCATCGGCAGAATATCCGCAGCACGCTTTCTGAGCTCTGCCTCTGTCTCACCCTGCGAGCGGCGCAGCGCGACCTCGCCCTCTGTCGGTGTCCAGCCGAGCGTCAGATAGTTGCAGCGGATATTCTCCGCTGCATACTGATGTGCGATATGCTCCATGAGCGTCAGCAGGACGCCCTTCGAGCAGGCATAGGCTGCACGGTCCTTCTGTCCGCCCCAGGCATGTGCGGAGCCCGTCAGAACGATGCTGCCGCCGCCGTTCAGGCGCATGTATCTGATCGCCTGCTGGCAGCAGAAAAATGCCGCCTTGAAATTGACATCCATCACCCAGTCAAAGGTTTTCTCATCGCAGGTATCCAGCGGGGAGACCGGCGTCACGCCTGCGTAATTGAAGAAGCCGTCGATCTTGCCGAACTTCTCATAGGCTCTGTCGAAGAGTGCTTTGCAGTCATCGACCTTCAGCAGATCGGTATGCACGAACATGCCGTCAGA
>CAMNAY010000171.1 GCA_946531975.1 uncultured Ruminococcus sp.
CGTCACGGCGTCAATGCCGCAGCCGAAGGACACCAGCTGCACCAGCTGCATATCCGGCTGTGTCGTGACGAACCGCGCTGCACGGTAGAGCCTTGCGTGGTAGGTCCACTGGTTCAGCACGCCGAGCTTTCCGGCATGTCCCAGTGCCGAGATCGAATCCTCGCTGATGACCGCCATGCCCAGGCTCGTGATGAGCTTATGGATGCCGTGGTTGATCTCCTTGTCGATATGATACGGTCTGCCGGCAAGCACGATGATCTTTTTGCCCTCCCTGCGCGCCTGCGCAACGGTCTTGCGGGCTTCCCGTGCCAGATGCATGCGGTATTCGGTCTGTGCAGTGTATGCCGCCTCAAGCGCTTCCTTCAGATTGCCTGCATAGCGGTAACCGGAGAGCGCCTTCTTCAGTGTTTTGAGCATACCGCTCCGGCGGTTGAAATCCAGATACGGCGTGATAAAGTTTTTCGGCGTCAGGCGGCTGTTATTCGCCCGCAGCAGCTCCGGATAATATGCGACAACCGGACAGTTGTAGTGATTGTCATTCTCGCCCTCATCAATGTTATAGCTCATGCAGGGCCAGAAGATGAAGTTGACACGCTTGTCGAGCAGGTCCTCGATATGACCGTGTGCGAGCTTTGCCGGATAGCACACAGTATCCGAAGGGATGGTGTGCTGTCCCTGATAATAGACCTCTCTGCTGCTCTCCCGCGAAAGCTTCACGGCAAAGCCCAGCTTCGTGAAGAAGGTCGTCCAGAAGGGCATCTGCTCATAGAAGGCAAGCGCCATCGGCAGACCGACTGTTGCGACCGGCTTGTATGCGGGCTTTTTCTCTGCACATGCGAGGATTTTCTGATATTTGTAATCATAAAGTGCGGGAATCTCCTCGGTTTTCTTTTTGCCGGCTCCCTTCTCGCAGCGGTTGCCGGAGATATACCGGCTGCCGTCGGGGAAGATGACGATATTCAGGGCACAGTGTGCCGTACAGCCGCCGCATTTCGCATTGCGGGTTTTGTAGGAGAAATTCGCGAGCTTTTCCGCTGAAACGGTCGTCGTCTGTGCCGGTGCATGCTCCTTTGCATACAGTGCCGCACCGAACGCGCCCATCAGACCGGAGATTGCCGGACGGATCACCGGACGCCCCAGTTCCATTTCAAAGGAGCGCAGTACGGCGTCATTGAGGAAAGTGCCGCCCTGCACGACAATATTTTTGCCCAGCTCCTCGACCGACTTCGCACGGATGACCTTATACACAGCGTTCTTGATGATCGACGAGGAGAGACCTGCGGAGATATCCTCCACAGTTGCGCCGTCCTTCTGTGCCTGCTTGACCGAGCTGTTCATGAACACCGTGCAGCGTGATCCCAGATCGACCGGATGCTTCGCAAACAAGCCAAGCTGCGAGAATTCCGCGATATCATAGCCCATTGCCTGCGCGAAGCTCTGAATAAACGAGCCGCAGCCGGAGGAACATGCCTCATTCAGCATGATGCTGTCGATGCTGTGATTGCGGATCTTAAAGCATTTGATATCCTGTCCGCCGATATCCATGATAAAATCGACATCGGGACAGAAGTAAGAGGCTGCCTTGAAGTGCGCAACGGTCTCGACAATGCCGAAGTCGATGCCAAGACCTGCGCGGATGAAATCCTCGCCGTAGCCCGTGACTGCCGATGCACAGATCTTCAGGTCCGGACTTTTCTCCGCATAGATCTTCTGAAGCTGATGCACGATGCGGTCGAGCGGCTGTCCGCGGTTCGCGGCATAATACTGATACAGCAGCTCTCCGTTTTCGGTAATCAGCACGAGCTTTGTGGTAGTCGAGCCCGCATCAATGCCCAGATAGGCATTGCCTGACGCTGTATGGATATCGGCAAAGGGCAGATCATTCGCCTTGTGCCGTTCGATGAATTTCTCATATTCCGAGCGGTCGCGGAACAGCGGCTCGCCCGTCACGGTATTGCCGCCGGTCTTCGCCTTCGCAAGCTTTTCGCAGGTCTCACTGAGCGGCAGCGGCTTCACGGTCTGCTCTGCGTACATCGCACAGCCGTATGCAACAAAGACCGGTGCATGCTCCGGAAAGATCGCGTGTTCACTGTCCAGCTTCAGCGTCCGGACGAACGCCTCACGCAGACCTTGCAGGAAGGAGAGCGGTCCGCCGAGGAACAGCACCGTGCCCTCAATCGTTCTGCCCTGCGCCAGACCCGAAACGGTCTGATCGACCACAGCCTGAAAGATGCTTGCCGCGATGTCCTCGCGTCTTGCGCCCTGATTCAGCAGCGGCTGCACATCGGACTTTGCGAACACGCCGCAGCGTGATGCGATCGGATAGCGCTTCTCCGCCTTCAGTGACAGCGCATCCATTTCGTCCGCAGAGATGCCCAGCAGCGTTGCCATCTGGTCGATAAACGCACCGGTTCCGCCTGCGCAGGAGCCGTTCATGCGCTGCTCGACACCGCCGGTGAGAAAGATCATCTTCGCATCCTCGCCGCCCAGCTCGATGACAACATCTGCCTGCGGATAATCCGCCTTCACGGCAAGAAACGCAGCATGTACTTCCTGCACGAACGCGACACCGGCACTCTGCGCAAGTCCCAGACCCGCAGATCCGGTGATGCACACCCGAAAGAGTGCGTCCGGATACTGCTGCTGCAAATTGCCGAGCTGTTCGGCAACCGTTTCCCGCACACGCGAGAAATGGCGCTGATAGCAGTGCGAAAGAATCTTATGATTATCGTCGATAACGACTGTTTTGACGGTCGTGGAACCGACGTCAATACCAAGGGAAAACACCTGCTGCTTCACAGGGGAACGACCTCCTTCACCGCAGAAAGCGGCATAATACATACACATTATAACATAAAAGCAAAGAAAAAGAAAGTCCGTACTGCTTTTTTTCATGAAATATTCATCTCCGCGCGGCGAAAGAACCGGCGCGTCTGTTCTTTTTCGGGTGTCCCCATTGTGTTTTCCGCGAAGTTGTGGTATAATAGAAGCATCATCAGGAAAAGGGGGGCGCTGCCTTGAATGGCATCTACACCGTCGGGCTGACCGGACAGACCGGTGCCGGAAAAACGACCGTCAGCCGGCTCTTTGCCGAAAACGGCTTCGCGGTCATCAATGCCGATGAAACGGCGCGCGCTGTGGTTGCGGCAGGGTCGCCCTGTCTCGCTGCGCTGCATCAGGTCTTCGGCAATGCCATTCTGCAGCCGGACGGCAGCATGAACCGCAGGGCTGCCGCGGCGCTGATTTTCGGAAATCCCGAAGCCCGCACCCGGTATCAGGCAATCATTTACCCGTATATTACACAGTCAATCCGGCAGCAGACGGAACATCTCTCGCACACCGGACATCCGCTGGTGCTGCTCGACGCCCCGACGCTCTTTGAGAGCGGGATTCACCGGTTCTGCGGCAGCATTGTCTCGGTGATCGCGGAACGGCAGCTCCGCAAAGCTCGCATCCTTGCCCGCGATGCCCTCAGCGATGAACAGGCTGAACAGCGCATCAATGCGCAGCATGACGACGCCTTTTTCCGTGCAAATTCCGATGCAGTCATCGAAAACAACGGTTCCGAAGAACAGCTCCGGGACGCAGCACTCGCTGTAATCCGCGAACTGAAGCAGACCGCTGAACGATGTCGAAAGACATCCATACACCCTGTCACACTTCAAAAGGAGGAAGAATCTGATATGGAAAAGAAGAATGAACTCAAGGAGCTGAAGGAAGCGCTTCTGATGCAGAAAAAGAACGCTGCCCTGCTGCTCAGCGACGATCAGATCGCGCAGGCAGATGCATTCTGTGAGCAGTACAAGGCGTTTCTGGACAGCAGCAAGACCGAGCGCGAGGGCGCAGCATATGCTGCAAAGGCACTCGAAGCAAAGGGCTTCCGGCTCTGGAAGCGCGGCGAGCCGGTACAGGCAGGCGACAAGATCTACACCGTGAACCGCGGCAAGGCGATCGTCGCCGCAGTCATCGGCACCGACCCGCTGGAATCCGGCATCCGTCTCTCCGCTGCACACATCGACTCCCCGC
>CAMNAY010000172.1 GCA_946531975.1 uncultured Ruminococcus sp.
TGTCTGCAACGGCATATTCCAGATTGCTGTCGCCGGTACTGCCGTCCATCCGCCATTTGACCTTCCAGTCTTTCAGGTTCGGTTTCCATTCATACGGAATCGAAATATCGAACTGAATCGGCTGTTCATAAACCTCTGTTGTTGTGGTAGTTGTAGTTGTGGTTGTGGGAGCACTGCGTCCGGTTGCCTCGGTCACAATCTCCTCTGCGCCGTTTTTCTGTACAGGTGTTTCCTCCTGTACGGCAGCAGCAGGGGCTTTCTTCTGCTCCGCCGCCAGCGCGCCTGCCGAACAGGGCAGTGCCTGTGTCAAGAGCAGAAACACGGCAGATGCAAACGCAGCACCCTTCTTCCATCTCCTCATTCCTTTGTTACCTCCTGAATCAATGCGTTGATCCGTCATTGTCATCGTTCACGGATCAGATACTCCCTCTCACTGTGGCAGACGGTCACATCCTTGGTCAGGGTGAAGACCGCGCCTGCGGGCAGCGTCCAGTCTCTTGTTGCGAAGACCTCGCCGCTGCTGATATCCACTGCCGCTTCATCCAGTGTGACGGATGCGACGGCAATTTTCTTTGCCGGTGATTCCGGACCGGCCGGCTGTGCATCGCCCTGCGCGCTTTTATCAAAGCGCTTTGCAAACGGCGTGCTGCCCCAGTCCTTCCGCCTGCCGGACGGTGTGTCCTCGTCCATGTTCCGCAGATACCGGATCTCTCCGGCGATATTCTTGCTGAAAAACAGGATCCAGCTGAATAAAAACAGACCGCCGGCAAGTGCAAACAGGACGATCGCTGCAATTTCAAATCCGCTCATGTCCCGCCGTCCTTTCCGTACCGCTTCTGAATCTCCTCCATCGCCGGATCGAGCAGGTGGTAGATATCCAGAAAGACCTGATCCCGCTGCGTGACAGAGGGCTTTTCATCCAGACTCTGCACATACAGCTCAATGCTTTCCATCGCATCTTTGCCCTGAACATTGTTCAGCTCTGCGATCTCGCTCATCTGCGCACAGATTCCGTCATAGGTCTGCATCACCGATTCCCTGCTTACGCCGTCCTTGCGCAGGTAGTAGCAGTAATCGGTAATTGCCGAAAGCACCTTCTGGCAGAGACGGAGCAGCAGCAGCTCATTGTTTTCATTTTTGGTCTGTTCGAGCGCGTGCTGAAGATTGTCCCATTCTTCCCTGAACGCACCGCTCTCTGTTCCGGCATCGACCTTTTTCTCGATGTTCTTGTCGTATTCGCCGATCTGCCGGTAAATGGACGCCGCCTGATACCGCGGACTGTCCGGCGAGACTGCGCTGAACCAGTCGATCGCCTTGATATATGCCTCTGAGCTTTGTGTGTAGCTCATGAGATACATCAGACCGATGTTATATGCAAATTCAGAATACCCCGGCTGCTTTTCCAGCTCACTCTTATGCGGGGCAATCACGCCGAAGAACTTTTTTTCCTCCTCGACCGTGAATTCATAGTCGGAATCCTGAAGCTCCCGCAGGACATCGTAGCCCTCCAGCCGGTCAGGCTTCAGTGCGATCGCATCCATTGCCGCACTGACCTTTTCCTCATAGGTTCCGTCAGAGGAGCGTGCAGTCTGGAGACGTTCCTCAAAGTTTGCGTTATCCCGCGTGCGGTCGATGAGCAGCATACCGGTTCCGGATGCCGCAAACACCGCAGAGAGGATCAGACCGGCTGCAAACCGCCGGATCTTCTGCTTTGCCGTGCGGCGGCGCTCGATGACGTCTGCGGTACACCGTTTCAGCGCGGTGTGGAATTCCGCGACGGACTGAAACCGCCGTTCCGGTGCAACTGCCATCGCCTTTGCAATGACATCGCTGAACATCTTTGAGACCCGTCCGTCAATATCGGAAATGGAGTAGAATTCATTGGTATTGGCAGACCGCGTACTGAACTGTCCGGTCGCCATATAAAAGAGCGTCGAGCCGAGCGCAAAAATATCAGAGGCTTCGTTGCTGACCTGCCTGCCGCCGAGGCTTTCGCTGCGCTGTTCCGGCGCCATGAAATCCGGCGTACCGCTGGGCGTTTCATCGCGAAGCGTCTCCGGCGTCAGCCGTTTGGCTTCACCGAAATCCAGCAGCCAGACGCTCTGGTCGTTTTCGACATACATGATATTCGCCGGTTTGATATCGCGGTGGATAACCGGCGGTGACTGCTGATGCAGGTATTCCAGAATCTCAGAGACCCGGATGCCGATTTCCGTTACAAAGGATTCCGGAAACGGCGCATTCTGCTTCAGCATGATCTCCTGAAGGGATTTTCCGGGGATATACTGCATGGCAATATATGCAACACCGGCTTCGCGGACTTCCTTGATATCAACGATGATCGGGATCCCGTAAAATTTCAGTTCGCTCATCAGGCGGGCTTCGCGCAGCGCTTTCTCGTACTTGGATTCATTTCCGGTACGAAGCACCTCTTTCAAAGCCCATGTACTTTTCAGCGTCAGGTCCATTGCCAGATAGACAACGGACATTCCGCCTCTGTCAATTTCCTCGATGATCTGAAAGCGCCCCTCGATGATATCACCTATCTTCGCCATAGGACCTCTCCCTGTGTATTATATGATTTTCAGCAGAATGGCTGAGATATTGTCAGTTTCATTGCGCTCCTTATTCAGGTCAATCAGCCCTCTGAGAATCTGCTTCATGCTGCCCTCATCGGTCAGCCGCTCCGGACGCATCGCCTCAAACAGCTCCGCCGAGGTGACCTCATGCCGGAAGCCGTCCGAGCAGAGCATGAACGCGGTGCCGGCGGCGAGCTTTTCCGGCGGAATCTGATAGAAGTCGGGATGACATTCCACGCGGGAACCGCCGATGCAGTCCGACAGAATATTCCGTTCCGGATGATGCTCCTCCTCATATTCCGTCAGGACAAGCTGTCCCTGCCGCATCATCACGGCGATCTTGGTCTGATCCTGTGTGATGCGCTCGATCGTATCCGACAGGCGGTAGAGGCGGGAATCGCCGACCTGAACGGCAAGCGCGCCGTACCGCTCGGTAATCAGAACGGCTGTCAGCGTCGTGCCGAGCTTGGTGACCGGATTCATCCGCAGTCCGTACTCGACCGAAGCACGGCTGTAATTTTCCGCCAGCGCCTTCCAGTCCCGCCAGACATTGTCAATGGAGAAGCTGAGCATGTATTTCGGCAGTTCCTCCTGAAACCAGTCTGCAAATGCGCGCACAACCGTCGCGCTCGCGATCTCCCCGCAGGAGAAACCGCCCATGCCGTCGCACAGCACGGACATATGGAACAGTCCCAGATTGGTCTGTGCCTCACGGATGCACAGCGCATCCTGATTCACATTTTTGGTCGTTCCGATGTCCGTATCATATGCCGCAAGTATATTCATGATCGTGCCTCATTTCTGTGCAGCGCTGTTATCGGATCCGGAACACAAAGCCCTGCTGCGCAAGCCGGATTGTTGTGCCGTCCGAAAGCGGCGTCCACTGACCGTTCAGCGTACCGTCCGGATTCACACCGCAGGCGATCGGCTGGTCATTGACAAAGGTATTCCCCTTGCCTGCTGCATCCGTGATGTAAAAATACCCGTTCTCCTGCAAAATGATCGCATGATTCTTGCTGACGCCGCGGTCGGTCGTGACAGCGAGATCGGGCTTTACGGGTCTGCCGTAGCCGTCAACGCCGTCTCTGCCGATGCTGGTCAGCATCCCGCTGATCGGGAACTCCGCGCCGCTCAGCGGATGATAGATCACGCCGATGCGCACGGAAGCGGTGCCGTCGATGGAAATGGTATCGCCCGGAACAGCAATGCCGTTCTGTGCGGGCGGGTCGATCGTATCGCCGGGAACCTGAATGCCGTTGCCGAGCGGTGTCGCAGGTGTCTCACTGTTCAGTGCGCTCTGATTCTGCATCGGAACTGCCGAAGCATCCCACTGGAACGCGGGCATTGAAGGCGCAGGCGCGGGCATCGAGGGTGCAGGCGCAGGCATCGAAGGTGCGGGCGCGGGCATCGAAGGCGCAGGCGCGGGCATCGAAGGTGCAGGCG
>CAMNAY010000173.1 GCA_946531975.1 uncultured Ruminococcus sp.
GAGCTGGATCAGACACCGGAGGAGACAAAGCCCGCAGCGCAGACAGCCCCTGCCGAAGCTGCTCCCGATGAGAAGCCTGCTGCAAAGAAACGCGCAGGAAAGACAGCGAAAAAGGCAAAAGCAGAGCGATCTGCCGCGGAGGAATCCGGACAGAAGCCCAAAGTGCGGAAAAATATCCTCGATGAAAGCACCGAGGATCTGACCGCCGAGCTGGAAATGGAGCTGGCAGGCTTTGCACCGCCGCTCAGAGAGCAGCCGGTGCGCGAGGAAATCGCAGTCGATATCCCGATCGAAATTCCGGTTCATCTCCCCGCAGACGGCAAGCCTGTTCCGCACCAGAGAAGCGGCAGACTGCCGTTTGATCCGGATATTGTTCCGATTGACGAGACCACGATGGATATTAAGATCTGACAAAAAGTGAGGATTTCGTCAGAAATCTGACTTAACCTGAATTTAACATTTATTTACGCGAACTTAACATTCGCAATACCGGAATTTGATTTTTTTGCGTTATGATAGTGTACGGATTATAACGGAAGGAAATTGAAGTATGAGTATTGCGAATGTTATTGCTTTGTTCGGAGGCGTCGCGCTGTTTCTGTTCGGAATGCAGCTGATGGGAGACGGTCTGAAGAAAGTCGCCGGAAACAAGCTGGAGCTGGTGCTCTGGAAGCTCTCCGGTACACCCGTGAAGGGCATTATCCTCGGTACGGTCGTGACGGCGGTCATTCAGTCCTCGTCAGCGACCTCCGCGATGGTTGTCGGTTTCGTCAATACCGGCATGATGACCATTACCCAGTCGATCTCGATCGTCATGGGCGCGAATATCGGTACCAGCATCACCGGCTGGCTGCTGTGTCTCTCACTGCTCGGCGGGCAGGGCGGCTGGCTGAGCCTGCTCTCGACGGATACCATTTCCGCTGTGGTTGCCTTCGTCGGCATCATCTGGCTGATGTTCTCGAAAAAAGAATCCCGCAAGCATCTCGGCGGCATCATGCTCGGCTTTGCAGTGCTGATGTACGGCATGCACGCGATGAGCGACGCGGTCTCTCCGCTGAAGGAAAGCGAAAAGTTCCGCAGCCTGCTGACCATGTTTGACAATCCGGTGCTGGGCATTCTCGTCGGCATTGCGATCACGGCGCTGCTGCAAAGCAACTCCGCTTCGGTCGGTATTTTGCAGGCAATTTCGGTGACGGGCGCTGTCTCATGGGCAGCCGCATTCCCGATGATTATGGGCATGGGCATCGGTGCTTCGATTCCGGTTCTGCTCTCGGCAGTCGGCGCGAAGCGCAGCGGCAAGCGAACCGCAATGGTGTATCTGCTCATCAACCTTTTTGGTACGCTGGCATGTACCCTGCTGTTCTACGGCATCCATGCCTTTGTGCATTTCCCGTTCATGCAGAATAACAGATCGGTTGATATGTTCGGCATTGCGGTGATGAATACGCTGTACAGAGTGGTTGCGATCATTCTGCTGATGCCGTTCACCAAGTCTCTTGCACAGCTGACCGGCGTCATCTTCCGCGAACAGCCCGATGAACAGGAGGAACAGAAGCCCGATCGGCCTGAGATTATGCAGCTTGAGGAACGATTCCTCGAAAACCCGGTTCTTGCTCTGAAGCAGAGCCGTGAGGCACTGCTGCATATGGCGTCGATCACGGAGAAAAGCCTGTTTTCCTCATTCGATCTGGTTCAGTCCTACAACGAGGAGACAGCGAAGGAAGTCATCCATGCAGAGGAAATGGCGGATCACTACGAGGATGCACTCGGCACATATCTCATCAAGCTGACCGGAAAACCGCTGAACCATGACGAAACGCTGGAAATCTCACTGTATCTGCATACGGTCGGAGACTTTGAGCGAATCAGCGACCACTCGGTTAATTTGCAGGAGGCTGCACAGGAGGTCAGCGAGAAGAAGGGGAAGTTCTCGGAGGATGCGATGGACGAGCTTCGGGTGCTGGACCGTGCGCTTCGCAAGATCGTCGGCATGACCTTCCAGTCGTTCCGCGAGCAGGATCTGAACCTTGCCTGTAAGGTCGAGCCGCTGGAGGAGCGGATTGACTCGCTTTGTCAGACTGCCAAGCTGAACCATGTGGCGCGTCTGCAAACGAAGGTCTGCACGCTGGAGCAGGGCTTTGTGTTCAATGATATTATCGGCAATTTCGAGCGTGTAGCGGATCACTGCTCCAATATTGCAGTCGCACTGGTCGAGCTGCATGCGGATTCGTTCGATACGCACGAATACCTGAACGGCATCAAGAGCCGGCAGGATACGAATTTCCGCGAGATGTACGAGCAGTACAGTCAGGAATTTGAATTTATGTCATAACAAACAGAGAGGGGGAATGCGGATTCGCCCTCTCAGTTTATCAGGAAACCGCAATATAAAGTTTTTGGTCAAGCTTTTTTCAAAAAGCTTGCGGGGTCGAAGGGCGGAGCCCTTTGGCGCCCTCCGCAGAGGGCGAAACTCCCTCAGCGTTCAAAAGCGAGGAAAACAGGGGGCTTGGGGGAAGAAACCCCGAAGGGGGTGTCTTCCCCCATTCACCTATCTTTCGTACCGTTTTTTCATTGCTTGAAATAAATACAGAATTTTATCGACAAGCTGAGAGGGGGAATGCGGGTTCCCCCTCTGTTTTTTTCTGAGCCTTTTTTAGCTGTGCCCATTGAACTTCTCCGCATCCTATGTTATAATACGGAAAAAGGAGGTGCAGGCATGGCAGAGGAACGTGACGACCGCGGGATCCGGCGGATTGAAAAGAAATACCGCAGAGAGCTTGCGCGCAAGCGGATCGGCAGAAGTCTGCGCAGGTTTCTGCTGCGGGGCTTTCTGCTTGCAGTCATGCTGGTGCTGGGCATAGTGATGTTCCGGCACACACGCCCGAAAACAAAGGCGCCCGTGCGGGATGCGCTGAGCGTCTGGGTGCTGGACGTCGGGCAGGGTGATGCCGCACTTCTGTACTGTCAGGGACATGCGGCACTGATTGATGCCGGCGAATACGGAAACGGTGAGCGGATTCTTTCCGCCATGAGATCACTGGGAATCCGCAGACTCGATTATATCATCAACTCGCATCCGCATGCCGACCATATCGGCGGGATGCAGACTGTACTGCGCGGCGTCCCGGCGGATGTGCTGATTCTGCCGGAGATTCCGCAGGAGATAATGCCCACCGCGCCGTCTTTTGTACATGCGCTGGAAGCGGCAGAGGAACGGAATGTGCCGGTGCGGACGGCGGTCTGCGGCGAAACGCTCCCGCTCGGAGGTGCGGAAATTACGCTGTTCAGCACGGACAACAGCAGGTTCACTGACCTGAATGACTGCTCGCTGATCTGTCGGGCCGCATTCGGCGGAACCTCGTTTCTCTTTACCGGTGATCTGGAAGCGGAAGGTGAAGCTGCGATGCTGGAAGCCGGACTGCTCACGCCGGTCACTGTGCTGAAGGTGCCGCATCACGGCAGCAGCAGTTCCTGCACGCCGGAATTTCTCAAAGCGGTTTCGCCGAAGCTCGCGGTGATTTCAGTCGGCGCGTTGAATGACTACGGGCATCCGTCTTCTGCGGCGCTCGCAAGACTGCGCGCAGCGGGCAGTGAGATATACCGCACAGATCTCGACGGCACAGTTCTGCTGACTGCGGACGGAACACAGGTCACTGTTCAGACTGCGGTCAAATTTGAATAGCGGAAAACAGGAGTGCGGGCGCGGAGCCTAGAGAGGGAGGGTAATAAGGAAGGAGAGTGTGAGAGGGAACCTTAAGAGGGAGGGGGAGACCGGAGCGCAGCGACGACTTCCCCGCCCTCTTGTGGTTCCCTCTCACATTTGCGCCCCGCGCCCGGCGAAAATAAACGACAGGACACAGGATAAAGAGAGAATGACAAAGACAATACGAATCAAAGCTCGATCAAACCTTTTGTGAGAGTTCTAATCGGGCTTGGGGTGAGATTTTTCCCGCGAATCTCCTAATCGGGCACTCGGTGAGGATGCGATCACTTATTTCCACGAAAATTTGACA
>CAMNAY010000174.1 GCA_946531975.1 uncultured Ruminococcus sp.
CGATGCGCGAATCCAGCACGGTCTTGCCCTCGATGCGCTCCTTGTATTTCCAGTGTGCGGCAACACCGTATTCCGCATTTGCGTGCATCTCCCATGTGCGGATCTGCACCTCGAAGGGGATGCCCTCCTTGCCGAGCACGGAGGTGTGCAGCGACTGATAGCCGTTTGCCTTTGGGTTGGCGATGTAGTCCTTGAACCGGTTGGGAATCGGGCGGAACATGTCGTGGATCAGACCCAGCACGCTGTAACATTCATTGACGGTCGTGACGATCACGCGCACGGCGTACTTATCGTAGATCTCGTCGATGTTCTTGTGGTTCATGTACACCTTTTTGTAGAGCCCGTAGATGCTCTTGACCCTGCCGAAGATCTGCGGCGGCGTGACAAAATCCTGCGACCGGAACCGCTCGGCAATCCGCGCCTTGATGCTCTCGATAAACGCCTCACGCTCCGCTTTGTTGCGGTCGAGCAGATTCTCGATCTCCTCATAGGCAAACGGGTCAAGATAATAAAACGCGAGATCCTCCAGTTCCTCCTGAATCGAGGTGATGCCGAGCCGGTGTGCGATCGGCGCGTAGACATTCATCGTCTCGAATGCGGTCGCCTGCTGCTTTGCCGGCGGACGGAACTGAAGGGTGCGCATATTGTGCAGACGGTCGGCAAGCTTGATAATCATGACGCGGATGTCCTGTGACATCGCGAGCAGAATCTTCATCACATTCTCCGCCTGCTGCTGCTCCTTCGTGAAGGTCGGAACCTTCGCGAGCTTTGTCACGCCCTCGACCAGCATCGCGACATCGTGACCGAAGCGCTTCTGGACGTCCTCGCGGGTCGCAGCGGTGTCCTCGACGACGTCATGCAGCAGCGCCGCGCAGAGCGTGTCGGTGTCCATGCCGAGATCCAGCAGAATATAAGCGACCGTGACCGGATGGATGATATACGGCTCACCGGAGGAGCGCGTCTGCCCCTCGTGGCACTGCGCGGCGTATTCATATGCCGCGACCAGCTTGCTGATATCATACTGCCGGTCATCTGTCAGGATCTTTGAGATGATCATATCTATCGTATAGGTTTCGTTATGAAAATCCGGCATATGCCGCACACTCCTTTCGTTCTGTCCGTGTCAGGATTTCCGGTTTGTCAGGCCGTCATATTCCTCCGGAGTCAGGGTGCCGTTTTGCATCAGTTCTTTGAGGACATCATCCGCCTGCTGTTCCTCCGCACGGCGCGCTCTGCGTTCATCCCGCAGTGCAAGGGCTGCGCGGACGGTCAGAATACCGCCGCAGAGCACCGGTCCGGCGATGAGAAACACCAGCAGCGGTGTCAGGAGCATCCGCGGCAGCAGCAAAAAGACACCGGCGAACCCCTCTGCCTGCTCCATATCCCGCATGACCGGCACCGATCCGCATAACACGACGAGGCCGAATGCGATCAGCAGCAGTCCGGCAATCAGCATACTGCGGGGATTTGTTCGCTTCACGGTCAGTCCTCCTCCCGTCGGGTCTTCTGGCACCGTTCCTGCAAGCTCTGTGATGATCCGGTATCCGGCTCAGAAAAACGGCTCTGTAAAATGGTATGTTCCGTAAACGGTAAACAGACCCGTCCGCGGGGCATAGACGCAGTCCCGCAGCCGCAGACCGTTCTTCAGGCAGATGTCCACCTTGCAGACACCCTCGCTCCAGAGTGCCATTGCCCTGTCATACGTTTCATCATCTGCGGCGGCGGCTTTGCCGTCCTCGACCGTCACCGAACCGTCGTCGCCGTATTCTTTAATATAGGTATCGCGGTAGATCTCCGCGGTCTCTGTGTCGCTGAGATTTTCGCCCAGTGCCGCGAATTTGACGAAAAACGCATCCAGCGCGTCCGGTTCTGTGAAATGCGCAAGCTCTCTGCCGTCGGCTTCGCGCACCGTCACCGATTCCAGATCGCTGCCCGCGCCGATGCCGTAGGATGCACAGACTGCCCAGATCGACTGGTTGCTGTCCAGATACGGAAAGCCCGTCAGCTCATACGGCTTGATGCCGCTGCTGCGCTCCAGCAGGAGAATTGCGTTCTCCTTGCCCGCATCCTCCAGCGGCTTGCACGCATACAAAGGGCAGACGACGGTGCCGTTCGCTGTCGGGATGCTCATTTCACCGAGCTGACTGCCGCAGAGCGTCTTGTCAATGCTGCCGGCATCGCCGACGTACAGCCGGACGACGGATTCATCGCAGGCGGTGTAATAGGCGCCGTCATATACCAGTTCCGCAAACGCCTCCTCCTGCTCCGCATGATCGAGGCTGTCGGAAATGTGCTTCCGGATGAGCATCCAGCTGCCGAGAAACATCAGAAATGCGGCGGCGGCAATCAGTAAGCCGCGGTGTTCCTTGAGAAATGCTTTCAAGCAAAGCCTCCCTTTCTCTGTGCCGGACGGCGGCTCAGTCCCTGACCTCGCCTGCCTGACGGCGCCGGAAATAATCCTTTGTCTCACTTGCAACGACCCCCGACAGCAGCACCAGCGCGATGACATTCGGCAGCGCCATCAGACCGTTGAAGATATCTGCCAGATTCCACACCGCTTCGACTGTCAGATACGGTCCGATGAAAACTGCCAGCACATACAGAACCCGGTAGGTGCGCGTCACATGCTTCTTTGAACCGGTCAGATAGGACAGGCAGCGCTCGGAATAGTAATTCCAGCCGAGAATCGTCGTGAAGGCGAATACTGCCAGACAGACCATCAGAATCAATGCGGAGATCCGCTCCGGAAACGGCAGTCCGTACCGGAAGGCATCGGTCGTGACGGAGACGGCGGCGAGTTCTTCCTTCTCGAAGCTGCCTGCCATGACAATCGACAGACCGGTCATCGTGCAGACGAGAATCGTGTCGATGAAGGTGCCGGTCATTGTGACGAGACCCTGACGGACGGGTTCCTTTGTTTTTGCGGCGGCAGCGGCGATCGGTGCAGAGCCGAGACCGGCTTCGTTCGAGAAGATGCCGCGGGCAACGCCGCTGCGCATTGCAAGCATGATTACCGTGCCGGAGATGCCGCCCGCAACTGCACGGGTATCAAAGGCATCGCTGACGATGCGGGAGACTGCTGCGGGGATCTCGGTCATATGCGTGAAAATGATCGTCAGGCAGCAGCCGACATATGCGACGATCATCGCAGGGACGACCAGCTCGGTCACGGCTGCGATGCGCTTCAGTCCGCCGATCGTGATAAGTGCGACCAGTACGGTGATGACTGCGCCGGAAATGACCGCCGTGAGTGTGAAATGCTGACCGAACAGCGCGACAGTATGCGCCTTGTCCGGATCGAAAAAGTTTTCCGCTGCGGAGGTAATGCCGTTAATCTGTGTAATTGTGCCGATGCCCATGAGTCCGGCGAGCAGTCCGAATACCGCAAAGATCTTGCCGAGCCAGCGGTATTTTTTGCCCAGTCCGTTCTCGATGTAGTAAAACGGTCCGCCCAGCACATTGCCGTTGCGGTCAGTCCGGCGGAATTTAATCGCGAGCAGACCTTCTGCATACTTCGTTGCCATGCCGAAAAACGCCGCAATCTCCATCCAGAACAGTGCGCCGGCGCCGCCTGCTGCCAGTGCCGTTGCGACACCGACAATATTGCCGGTTCCGACGGTTGCAGACAGTGCGGTGCAGAGTGCAGCAAAGCTCGAAACCTCGCCTTCTCCGCCTTCCTCGTTCCGGACCATGTACTTCAGAGCGAGACCGAGCCGCCGCACCTGCAAAAAGCCGATCCGGACTGTCAGCAGGATGCCGCAGAGCAGGATCAGCAGAATCAGCGGGATGCCCCATACATAGCCGTCAATATCTGAAATGATTGCGTTGAACTTGTTCATTGGTACCGTTCCTTATCTAAAAGTTGATACTATTATACCATAGTTTCGCACCATTCGTCAAGCGCCGCGCTGTTCTGATGCAGGGCAAAAAAAACGGCGCTGTACATCTGCACAGCGCTTCTGAGGAAAGAGGTTTTATTGTACCGGTGTACCAATCCGGAAACAATTACAACG
>CAMNAY010000175.1 GCA_946531975.1 uncultured Ruminococcus sp.
GAGACAACCGATAAACCGTTCAAGGTTGTGCGCGGCGATGCAGACTGCAACGGCGTCGTCAATGTGCTGGATGCGGTCATCATCGCGAGAATGGTCGGTGAGGACTCCACGCTGAATGCAGATGAGGAATCGAAGGCAAATGCAGAGCTGGACGGTGTTCTCGGCGTGACTGCGAACGACCTGAACCTGCTTCTGAATTACCTTGCAAAGAAGACAGAAACACTCTGATGAAACCGGTGCTTGATGCGCCGCATATCTGAAAAAACAGGAGACTCCGGAATGATCCGGGGTCTCCTGTTTTTTGTGTCAGCACATATTCACTTTCAGTTTTTCGGGGTTTTCGCGTTCGGCGCTGGAAATCATATTGATCGCAGCCCGTCCGTAACCGCCGAGATTGTCGATCAGCGCCTGCATATGCAGCAGGGTGAGCGTCGTCTTCTCGGGAAGCGAGGTCAGACAGTCGAACAGTGCATCCAGATTGCCGCCGTAAAATGACGGCAGTCTCAGCTTCGATGCGAATACACGGTGCAGTTCCGCACGGTCTTCAATCGCAGAGCAGTCAATCGTAATCTGCATGCTTCATTCCTCCCCATACAGCAGTTCAAAGGTTTTGTAGTGGTCTCCGGTGTAATAGATCAGTCCGTCATTGGAATAGACGATCCGCTTGGCGCCGCGGGATTTCTTTCCGAGCGTGTCAATGTCACATTCGTGATACTCGCGCCCGTTCTTTTCCGGAAGGCTGCCCTCATAATTGCCGAAGTAGCTGCCGCCGATGCAGCAGCCGGGGGCATACGGTTCGAGCGAACCGCCCTCCCAGCCGAGCTTCTGCGCTTCCTTCTTGGTGATGAAATTGGAAGGCAGCTCGTGATAGGTATAAAGATAGAGTGCAACATCCTCCTTGGAGGTATAGACCCCGTCGCGGTCGATGACGCCCTCGGTTTCGGCGTCATAGCCGGAATCGGTCAGCGGTCCGGTCTCGTAGGATGCAGCTGCGGTTGTTTTTGCGGAATCCGAGGCTGTCGTTTCTTCTGCGAGTGGGCGAGCCGATGTCACAGGCGCTTCAGGTTTCTGCTCTGTGAATTCAACGAACTCCGAGGATTCAAAATGTTCCGTGGATTCCGGAGCATTCTCCGCAGCAGAGCTGAATACCGCAGCAGAAGACTCCTGCTTTGGCTTTTTCTTTTTGCAGCCGCCCAGCGTCAGCAGAATGCTTCCCGCCAGCAGCAGCGCGATCCATTTACGCATAAAATCCCTCCTTATTGCATACATTATAGCATATTACGCGGAAAAGTTCAATAGGAGTGTACGAAAACAGCTTCAGAATGAAAATATGGGAGCAAAATCGACACTGGCTTGCCGATGAAGCTGCACTTAATCGGATTCGGTTTCCGCATGATCCCAGAGATACTGAAACTCATTCTGAAACAGCATATACTCCGCTGAACCGTATTTCGGAAACAGCATGTAATTCGTATGCAGATACGGATTGCCGTACGTGTAAAACACCACACGCATGCAGGACTGCTCCGGCTCTCTCATGTGGAAATTAATATAATTCCGCAGAATCGGGATCTTTGAGACTTTGATCTGCACAAGATCCTGATGCCTTTCTTCAAATGTCTTCCAGTTCCGGACGATTTCCGTCTGCTGTGAGATCAGCTGGTCACGGTGCCGCATATGCAGAGAGAGCGGCTCCGAAGCGGCTTCATCATCGACCAGAATCCGCAGCTGGCATCGGCGCTTGAGCAGCGTCAGAAGCTGGTCAAGCCGGATCACATCGACAAGCCACATGCCGCCGGAATGAAACGTAAAATCGACGGAAGTGATCTCAACACCGCTGCCGAGAATCTGCTCGAACAACCGCAGCGTCGAATGGGATTCATATTCCCGGATGCCCGGTGCCGGCGCAGGCGAAGGCGTGTACGTCTGCCGGACAGGCTCCGGAGGCGATGCCGCAAAGATACCGGAGACCATGGAGATCCGCTCCCCGAATACGGACCAGAGAATCAGCAGGAGCAGCAAACGGTGCGGTGCAGCATCCGGAAGCAATCCGGAAAACGCCGCAGGATACAGCTTCTGATCGTCGGCAGCAAGCGTCCGCAGTGCCTGTGCGTCTATCACGGGAAATCCGGCGCGCAGAAACTCCTCCCAGCCTGATACAGCTGCCGGATCATTCATCACCCGTGCGATCAGCGTCAGCTCTGCCTGATGCGCACGGCTGAACCCCTTGCTCTGATACCGGATCACGTTTCCGTTGAGGAAAGAGGTGCGCGCATTCCGCAAAGACGGATCGGTGCAGTAAATAAAATCCAGCAGACCGTCCGGTGCTGTATCCTTCAGCTCCGGCGGAAAGATCTGCATGAGATACGCCGGCTTGCGGACGACCGGACTGATGATTTCCTTGATCCGGCTCAGTGTGACGGTATTGACCTGACTGAGCGGCAGATGTGATGCCATAGATGTCCCACCTCTCATAGAATTCGGTATGCGCCGTGCATAGATTCATCAACAATTCAGCATGATTGTGCATCGGTTCATCCTGCTGTTCAGATGCAGTGCATGCTCTGAAACTGCAATGCAAAGGTTGTGCATGATGCGCAGAGATTCTGCGCCTTTTTCGTTCTTTTCAGCACGGGAATATGGTATGATACAGATAAGCTCAAGGGCTGAATCAAACGAAAGCGAGGGATCCGATCATGAAAAAACTGCTGATTTTCCTTGGAGGAATTTTCCTTCTGGGCAGCCTGTTCGGCAAGCCGGAGACAGCCGCCGGTGAAACAGCACAGGAGCCGTATCAAACAGAATCGCTCTGCGGCGCAGAGACAGCTCCCTGCGAAGAACAGACCCTTCCGGCAGACGCACAGACTGCGCCGGCAGAAGGCTATCACATCCAGCTGCCCTCACTCGAACAGACCCGCGAAACCATCACGGTGATCGCATCAGAGCTCCGGAAGTTTGCCGGTTATTTCTCATTCGGGAGTGTCCCTGCGAAAAATGCAGAACCGGAGTTGCCCGAATATGCACAATAATTCATTTTTATTATATCACAAATACTGCCCGAATGCAAGAGAAACAGCCGCTGCGCTGCATTGCTTTGTGCAGAATAATCCGAAGGCTCCGGAACACTCCGGAGCCTTCGGTGTATGTGTTGTCAGCTGGTCATCAAACCGAGCAGGATAAAGCCCTCTGCTGTGCTGTTCTCGGTCATCTTGATCGTCACGGTATGCGTCTTGCTCTCGTCACCGGTGAACACCTCGTCCGCTTCGGCATAATTGCCCCAGCCGTTGCCGAAGTGGCCGTTGAGCGTCTTGACGAATTCGCCGTCCACATATACATCGTACTGACCGCTCTTGCCGTCAATCGTGCGCTGATAGAGAATGCCGATATTTCTAGCGTCCACCTCAAAGGTGATCTCTCCGGCGGTCTCGGTCTTCCAGTTCCCGCTGAAATCCTTGCGGACATCGGTCTGCGTGAAGCCTGTCATCGCCGTCGGCGTAATTGTCTCTGCATTGAGGATCTGTCCGTTCTGATAACGGTCCTCGCTGATTGCGGGGGTCGTGAAGCTGAGGTCGGAGGTGTCGATGCTGTCGAGATCGGCAAGCACGGAATTAAAGTAATTCCAGAGCAGCTCGGCTGCAATGCCGTGACCGTTGCTGTTGGGGTGAATATTATCCGGCGAGATATCCTGCCACGTAAACCTTCCCGCGTCGATCTCAGGCAGAACCGCATTCTTATAGCTGATCATCGGCAGGTCATACGCCTCGCCGATTTTTCTGTGCGTATCAACCAGCGAAGTACCGTTGTCCTGCGTCATGAACAGCAGAATCACGGCAGGATTGTTCGGCTGTTCGAGGATTCTGCGGACAAGGCTGTCGTAGCTCTGGAAATTGAGCGTCGGGTCGGTGTCATTGACGGAAAACTCCACGATGACCACATCGGGATGCTGACTGAGCAGGTCACGCTCGACACGGTGTACGCCGATATAGCTGCCGGTCG
>CAMNAY010000176.1 GCA_946531975.1 uncultured Ruminococcus sp.
TCCCGAAGCCATGACTGCCGCGCTGACCGCGATGCAGACGATCGCAGGCGACGCAGTGCGGATTGCCGCGCTGGGCAACATGAACGAGCTGGGCGAATTCGCAGCCGACCGCCACAGAACACTCGGCGGGCAGTGCCGGACGCTGACCGATGCCGCATTCTTCTGCGGTGACAATTACCGCGACTTTGCGGAGGGCTGGGGCAGCGGTGAGACCGCATTTGCGGAGCAGCAGGCAATGATCCCGAAGCTGCTGGAGGAAATCAAAAAGCACGAAGGCAAGCCGATGTGCATTCTGGTCAAGGGTTCACGCGGCGTTCATATGGAGCATGTCTGCGAGGCAGTTGAATCTGCACTGCGGCTGATCCCCGAAAAAGGATGATTACATGAAACTTGATTCTCTTTGTGCGGCACTTGAAGCCGTGCTGTTCGCGGCGGGCGAACCGACCGAAACCGACCGGCTCGCAGAAGCGCTCGGCATTTCCGCAGAGGAAATCGCAGAATGTGCGGCACAGCTCGATCAGTTCTATGCCGAAAGCGGCTCTGCCCTGCAGGTTCTGACGCTCGGCAATTCCGTTCAGCTCTCGACCAGAGCCGAGTATGCGCCGCAGATCAAGGCGGCACTGGAGGTCAAGCGGAATACACCGCTCTCCGCCGCTGCCATGGAAACGCTCACGATCATCGCGTATAATCAGCCTGTCACAAAGGGCTTTGTCGAGCGTGTCCGCGGCGTAGACAGCAGCTCGGTCGTCAATACGCTCGTGGACCGCGGTCTGCTGGAGGAAGCCGGACGTATTGATGTGCCCGGCAGACCGGTTGCATACCGCACAACGGCGCATTTCCTGCGCTGCTTCGGGCTCGGCTCGCTGGAGGATCTTCCTCCCCTGCCGAACAGCTCCGATCAGCCGGATCTGTTCGATGTCTCCGTCGCGGAGCCCGGCGAACGCGCACCCGAAGCAGAAGATGCTCCGCTGCCCGATGCCGACGCCTCTGCTGCGGAAGAAACCGAATAAACACAAAACTGCCGCTCCGGACAACCGGAACGGCAGTTTTGCTTCGCAGGAAGGAAATATCAACGAATCAGAGCTTATCAATTTTATGAGCGAGGTACTCCAGCAGAGTCGAGAGATCCTGGGCTTCCACGGCACCGGAACCGTTCAGATCCGCATTCCGCTTGCCGGTCTCACCGATTTCAACCGTGCCGTCCTCACCGACGATGCGGGCGATCATGACCGCATCCATCACATCGACGTTGCCGCTTTCATCGGCATCGCCGCGCAGACCTGCTGCGGGCTGTGATGTGCTTTCGGTCGAGGTCGTTGTGCTGGTCGTCGTGGTAACTGTTGTGGTGGTTGTTGTAGTAGTGGTAGTTTCCGAGGAGACAGGTGCCGTGCCCTCTGTGGAAAGTGCCATGTAGAACAGGTTGCAGGTATCTGCCTTTGCGAGCGCATGTGCGCCGGCGCTGACAGGAACCGCGATGATACCGTCACCGGAGGCGGCATACTTGGTGCCGTCAAGCTTGATCGTAGCGGTCGGCTCAGCAAAGACCAGTGTCAGCGTACCGCTTGCAGGAGCCGTGAAGCTAATCGCAGTCGCGCTCTCGATCTTCAGGCACTGTGTCAGGGTCAGACCTGCATAGGAGACCGTACCCTTTGACGTCGAGAGATTGCCGCTGATCGAATAGAAATCGCTGCTGGTACCGTTCGCGGTGAAGTTATGGACATAACCCGAAGCCGGAACAGAAGGCGTGCCGGTGACAGCCGGTGTCTGACCGGAAATTTTGGTCGAGGTCGTCGTTGTCACGGTCGGCTGCGTGTAGGTCACGACAGGACCGGTCGGTGTCACATACGAGCCGCTGCCGATTGAAACAACCGGAGACTGATAAGCCTTCAGCGCATTCATCAGTGCGGTGTTGACTGCGTAATCTGCATCATCTGTGGCATCATTGAATTCCCACTTGAAATCGCCGCCGTTCATTCTGCCGGCATTTGCCTCGACAACCGCCGGAACATCCTTCGCATCGTCCGCTTTGTAGGAATACATATTCGATGCAGTATCGAAATTGTTATAGGTGTGGCTGTAACCGGAGCCGAGCTTTGTGGTCTGCTTTGCCTTGACCGAAGACGGAACCTTGTCCGTCTTGTTTGCGACAACATAGGCATCATAAGAGGTGTTGTCCTCGCTGTACGGGATAAAGGACTTCTGTCCCTCCATGATATTGCCGTATGCCTTGATGACGCCGCCGTCCTCGCTGGAGAACGTGCCGCCGGTGAGAATATCGGAGCCCTGCATCGAGGTCAGCATCGGATACTTGCAGTTGCGGAAATAGTTGGATTCCGAGAAAATCGAGCTGCTCTGTGTCGAGCCAATGCCGTATTTTGCGACACCGTCATAGTAATTATTGTAGACATGCGCGGAATAGAAACGCACACGCGGATGACGGGAGTCGGAATGATCGTACCAGTTGTGGTGATAGGTAATATAGAGATCCGAGGTCGTATTCTCCTTCAGACCGAGCAGATTGCACTTACCGTTATCATAGAAATGGTTATAGGAGAAGGTGATGTAGGTCGATTTCTTGCAGTCGAGCGCGCCGTCACCCTTTGCCTGGTCAGCGTCGCCGCCTGCCATGCCGTAGAAGGAATCGCAGTTGTGAACCCAGACATGGTCATTGTCCTGCTGGAGCGAGAAGTTATCGCCCTCGCTGCTGTCGCAGAGCATTGCCGCGAGATTGCGGATTTCGAGGTTCGACATATTCTTTACCTTCACGCCGAAGCCGCGCAGAACCGCATCATCACCGATGCCCTCGATGGTCATGCCGCCGCTGTATTTGCCGCCGCCGTCGATCGTGAGGTCACCGCCCACAGAAGAAATGCCCTTGGGATCGGTCACAGTGCCGACCACGCGGATGCAGAAGGGACGGTTATCGTAGCCCTTTTTGATCGCGTTGAGGATTTCCTGAATGCCTGTTGTGGTCGTTGTTGTGCCCTTGCTGCTCGTCACGACATCGCAGGAAACCGAGTCCTTGGTCTTCTCGGTCACATACAGCACGACTGCGCCGCTCTTGAGCGTGCCGTCTTCATTATACGCACCGGACGAGGTGCCGTTGATCCAGCCGAAGCCGGATCGGTCAAATGCCTTGACCGTAACCGTCTGTTCGGTTGCCTTGGAGGAATCCTCCTTGCCGCTGACGAGCGGAACGACCTTCAGCGTATGGCTGCCCGCCTTGAGACCGACCGCATCCGCGCGGTAATAGCCGTTATACTGCCGGATCAGCGTGCTGTCGATCTGTTTGCCGTCGGCGTATACATTATAACCGGATGCACCGGAGACCGGCGCCCATGTGATACATGCCGATTCATACCAGCCCTGCGCCTGTCCGGCTGCTGCGACCGTTGCAGCAGTAACCGGTACAGAGGTCACAGCTGCGGGCATACCTGCGCCCAGCAGCATTGCTGTACTGCATACAAATGCAGTCATTTTGTTTCTTCTTGATTTCATATAAAAGCCCCCTAAAACCAAAAAAGCAAAGTTTACCGCCGGCAGAGATTCATACAGTCTCTGCTCTTAATTTCATTATACTGATTTTCTGTCTGATTACAATGACCAATTCTCCTGTGTTCCTGCACAATTATCCACCGCCGATTAACGAAAGGGGGCACAGACGCGCTGCTCCCAAGGAGCCCCATAGTCGGCGCAAGCGTGCGCCGAGGGAGAGCATCTCCTCCCCGCGCCTGATGCGTGCCAAAAACTTTTGTGAGGCGCTCATCGGGCATTGATTGAATTCACAATCCCGCCGCCGCGACCGGCGGCAATCCCCGCCCTCAGGAACCTGTGCGCACGGCAGAAACGGCAAATGCACGGTCAAATGGCCGTGCATTTGTCGCTTTGTAAGGAAATGAGATGTAGGAAGTTGGCTTAATCAGAATCCGGCAGTTCCTCGCTCTGGAGTGCGTCATAGTTCACAGAACCGGTACGCACCTTGACGACCTGTTC
>CAMNAY010000177.1 GCA_946531975.1 uncultured Ruminococcus sp.
ATTTGAATGACATTTTCTGTCTGTTTGACAAATGCAAAAAGATGTGCTATACGAAAGCAAAAAAACAGAAATAAGAAAAAACTATAAGGGAAAAAGGGAATATGAACAGTGTCGGAAAGATCGGCATGACAGCGCTCCGGTTCCGGCAGTCCAGATAAATACAATGCCCGTCTGTGAATGAAACAGGCGGGTTTTTTCATGCGGTCAAGCCGAAAAAAAACCGCCTGCAATCAGACGGGTACACGAAGGGGAAGGAGAAGTTCGTTCGCAAATATATTGCGAATCAGCACCTCTGTGGTCTCATCATATCCCATAGAGAGAAGAATTACAATGATATAAACTGCCATCTTCATGCACAATTCCTGCTGAAAACCGGATCCGGAAAGCAGGCAGAAAATGTCATAAGAATGAGCGGATATGTGATTGCGGAATGATTCGTCTTAGATTATAATAAAAAACAGGAGAATCTGAACACTCCAAAGAGAATCGGGATTTGAACACATGAAATGGGGGATTATTATGATTCGGAAGACAAGAAAAGCTGCTCTGTTTACGGCAGCACTGACCGTCTGCGCAGCCGCGGCGGCACCGATGCAGGCATCGGCTGCATACGGCGCCGGCGGAAACGGCACCGCAGTGATGGAGTATCTTGACCGCGGCATTTATGCGGTGAAATCCGGGAACGGCATGTTCGTGAGCTGGCGCTGGAACGCCGACGACGCGGACAATGCGGAGTTCCGGCTCTACCGCGACGGAAATCTGATCTACACGAGCAAGGCAGGCACTGGCGCCACCTCCTATCAGGACAACGGCGGCAATGTGAATTCCAAGTACCGTGTCGAGACCGTTGTCAACGGCACGGTCGTCGGCACACAGGACTGCAAGTTCAGCTCGGGCAGCAATTATTTCGATATCCCGCTCAACTATCCGGGCGGGCGCTATACACCGAATGACTGCTGTCTCGGCGATGTGGACGGCGACGGACAGTATGAGATCTTCCTCAAATGGGACGGTGCTTCCGCAGACAACTCGCAGTCCGGTCAGACGGACAATGTGTTCATCGACTGCCTGACGCTCGAAGGCAAAACGCTCTGGCGCATTGACCTCGGCAGAAATATCCGCGCAGGTCAGCATTATACGCAGATGTGCGTTGCAGACTTCGATCTGGACGGCAAAGCCGAGCTGATTACCAAAACCGCCGACGGCACCAAAGACGGCAAAGGCAAAGTCATCGGCGACGGCTCCAAGGATTACCGCAACGCCGGCGGCTATATCCTCTCCGGCGCAGAATATATGACGCTCTTTGACGGGCAGACCGGTGCGGCGCTCGATACGATCAGCTTCCCCGTGCCGCGCGGCAATGTCGGTTCATGGGGCGACAATTACGGCAATCGCGTAGACCGCTTCAACAGCGGCATCGCCTATCTTGACGGCGTGCATCCCTCGGCAATCTATAACCGCGGCTACTATACCAGAATGACGATCTCCGCGCTCGATGTCGAAAACAAAAAGCTCAAGGTGCGCTGGATCTTTGATACCAATAAGGACTATAAGAATTATGCCGGAAACGGCAACCATAATCTCATGGTCGGCGATGTGGACAATGACGGCAGACAGGAGATCTGCATGGGCGACTGCATCATCGACGACAACGGCAAGGGACTCTGGTGCTCCGGAAAGGGTCACGGCGATGCACAGCATCTCGGCGACCTCGTGCCGGATCGCCCCGGTCTGGAGCTGTGGCAGTGCCATGAGCACGGCCCCACATACGGCGTCACACTCTTTGATGCGAAAAACGGTCAGGTGATCTTCCACAAGGACGGCGACAAGGACACCGGAAGATGCTGCGCGGACAATGTCTGGGCCGGCAACAAGGGCGGCGAATTCTGGGGCGCAAGACCCGCGAATACCGTCATGAACAGCAAGGGTGAAAAAATCTCCGGCAAGAGCCTTTCCATGAACTTCCTGATCTACTGGGACGGCGATCTGGAGCGTGAGATACTCTCCGGCACGGGCATCACGAAGATGAAGGATGCCAACACGATTCAGCAGATCTTCACTGCAAGCGGCTGCGAATCCAACAACAGCACCAAGGCTGTCCCCTGCATGACCGCAGATCTCTTCGGCGACTGGCGTGAAGAGCTCATCATGCGCACAAGCGACAACCGTAAGCTGCGCATCTGGTGCTCGACTGCGCCGACCAATGTCCGCGTGACCAATCTCATGCACGATATCCAGTACCGCGCACAGAGCTGCTGCCAGCAGTCTTCCTATAACCAGCCGCCGCATGTGAGCTTCTATCTCGGCTCCGATGCACCGCTCCCCGCACGCCCGAATGTCGTCATCAACGGCAAAGGTACCTATACCCCGCCGGAGCCGATCAAGTATACCGACGGCAAGTTCATCACAGGGCTCAGCGTCAGCGATACCGCAAATGCTGCGAACTGGTCCGTTGTCACCGAGTCGAAACAGCAGGGCAGCGAAGTCTTCGGCGACAGAGCATTCAAGTTCACTTCCATGCCGAAGACCCTTGACGGCGCAGAATGGATCCAGACTGCATGCGATTCCAAGAAGTTTGCGGGCGATGAGGCAGCCTTCAAGGCGGGCGCGGATATTTCCGCATATGTAGTGCTGGATACCAGAATCACTGTTCCCGCATGGCTCGGCACCTGGGAAAAGACCGCTGATACGCTGACCGACGACGGCAATCCGCAGGTCACCTATCAGCTCTACAAGAAGGATTTTGCAGCGGGACAGACCGTCACGCTCGGCGAAGTCAACCAGTCTACCTGCGTGAATTACGCGGTCGCTGTCACGGCAAAGCAGGCAGCACCCGTAATCGGCGACATCAACGCAGACGGTGCATGCGACATCGCAGACCTTGTGATGATGCACAAGTATCTGATGCGCACCAGTGATCTCACCCCCGAACAGGGCGCGATCGCAGACATGAACCGTGACGGAAAGATCAATGCAAAGGATCTGACGCTCTTAAAGCGCATCCTTCTGCAATAAGCGAAAACAGAACCGAAGCACCGGCATTCCCGCGGGAGTGCCGGTGCTTTTTCACTTAATCCGAACTGCCGCGCTCCGCGCACCGTATTTTCGCGGCGAGGGTTGAAATTTCACAATGAATATGATATAATAAGAGTGTATGTATTTTGATAAGGAGGCTATTTCCTATGAAAGCTGTTATCACCGTGATCGGTCATGATACCGTCGGGATCCTGCACAAGGTCAGCGGCATCTGCGCCGAGCAGAACGCCAACATCATTGAAGTCACACAGAGCGTTTTGCAGGATCTTTTTGCGATGTTCATGCTGGTCGAGATCAGCAACCTGAGCTGCGATTTCAATACCCTCGCAGACCGTCTGTCTGCACTCGGCAAGGAGCTCGGTCTCTCCATCCACATCATGCACGAAGATATCTTCAATTCGATGCACCGCATCTGATCGGAGGGAACTATGCTCAATACCTATGACATTCTCGAGACCATCCGCATGATACAGGATGAGTGTCTCGATATCCGCACCATCACAATGGGCATTTCCCTGCTCGACTGCTGCTCGGAGGATATGAAGACCGTCTGTGACCGCGTCTATGACAAGATCACGCGCCGTGCAGAAAAGCTCGTCTTAACCGGTCAGCAGATCGAAAAGGAATACGGCATCCCGATCATCAACAAGCGCATTTCCGTCACACCCGCTGCAATGCTCGTTGCGGCGACAAGAGGCGGCGATCCCGTCATGCTCGCACACACGCTCCAGCGGGCTGCTGAGACCACCGGCGTCAACTTCATCGGCGGCTTCTCCGCGCTCGTGCAGAAGGGCTTCAGCGCAGGCGACCGCGCCCTGATCGAAGCCATCCCGCAGGCGCTCGCCGAGACGCAGAATCTCTGTGCATCGGTCAATGTCGGCTCCACCCGTGCCGGCATCAATATGGATGCCGTTCAGCTCATGGGCGAGATCGTGCGGCAGTCAGCAGAGCTCACC
>CAMNAY010000178.1 GCA_946531975.1 uncultured Ruminococcus sp.
TGCATCATCCGGTGCAGCAACCGGCGCGCCGCAGTTCACGCAGAAAATGGACTCCGGCAGCAGTGCAGCACCGCATTCACGGCATACAGCTTCCGGTTCGGTTTCAGGTTCCGGTGCTTGCTCTGCCTGAGGTACAGGCGGATCCTGATTATAAAAGCCGCCGAATGTATCCGGCGCAGGAACAATGCCGGCAGCCGGTGCAGGCCGGTCATAAAATCCGCCGAACGGTACAGGAGCAGGTGCCGGGATCGGCTCAGGCATCGGTACCGGCGACGGTTCCGGCATCGGAGGCGGGTATGCAGCGGGTACAGGTGCAGGCTGCGGAACAAATCCGGTCTGATCCGCAGGAAAGGGTGCCGGCGGAACCTGCGGCACGGGTGCGGCGGTATAGTCCGGTACGGGGGCAGCGGGTTTGATCGGTGTACCGCAGTTGACGCAGAATGTGAAGTCCGACATCAGCAATGCCCCGCAGTTCGTACAGAAACCGCCGGAAACCGGTGAAGGTACGGGGGCAGACGCAACGGGTGTGCCGCAGACTACGCAAAAATGCGCATCCGCCTCCAAACCAGCACCGCAATGCGCGCATCGACCGTAATATACCATCTTGCAAAACCTCGATTTCTCTTTGATTTACCTGTCAGAAACAGATCGGACACACTGCCGGACAAAACAGACCTCCGCTGTGCGGAAATGCACAATTCGCCACGATATAGTATGTATCAAATATTATACCATATCCCCTAAAAGATGTCAATACAGCGCACGTTTCTTTGTCGGAATCCACAGTTTGAAATGGCAGTTTTTGTGCATTTGCTGTGACAAAGCGGTAAAGCAATGTACAGCAAAAAGCCCGTGCTGCGGCAAATATACAGCACAGGCTCAGTGATTTGTTCATCAAAACATGTGAAGATGCGCTGATTCAGCGCGATGACTGCGGCAGCCGCCGGATCAGCGCCGCACCGTTCTCCTTCAGCCATTCATGACAGCGTGCATAATCCGGAAAGACGCGGCTGATCTCCGCATAAAATGCCGCAGAGTGATTCGGATGGATGCGGTGGCAAAGCTCGTGTACCACAACGCTGTCCAGCACGGCAGGCGGTGCATTGACCAGCACGCAGTTGAAGCTGAGCGCACCGGACGGCGAGCAGCTTCCCCAGCGCGTCTTCTGCCGCCGGATTGTAATTCTGCCGTAGGTCACGCCGAGCAGTGAAGCGTAATATGCCGTTCTCTGCGGAAACAGCGTTCCGGCAGTCTCCGCCATTTCGTGCAGTTCTTCCGGCGTATACGGCGGCAGTGCGGCGATCCGGCGCTCCTGCTCCTGCTGACGCAGCAGATGCTTCGAGATGACCTGTGCCTTCTGCGTCAGGAACCGGATGATCTCCCGCTCCGGCAGCCGCATCGGTGCCCGCACCAGCAGCGTGCCGTCCGGACGGATCTCCGCCGCGAGCGTCCTGCGTTTGCTGCGGATTACGCTGATCTCCGCAGGGATCCCATTCACTCTCATATGCATTTCCTCTCTGATACACAGAGAGCGGGCAGATGCCCGCTCCTTCTGATTCAGCGTTCTCTTGCTTCCTTCACGGTTTCTGCGACAATCCGCTCCAGCTCATCCTTTTTGCGCATGATGTCTTTCGCAAGTGCCAGCTGGCAGCGTGTCCGCACGATATTGTGTTCCGGATAGTTGACCTTGAAATACTTGTCACCGGTGAGGTAGTCATCGAGGAAGCGCGATGCCAGCTCAACGGTAATGGAAAATGCAGCAGTCACGAGCGAATCAATCTCCGCCTGTGTCAGACTGGTGCAGACTTCTCCGAGGAATCCCCTGCAGAATGCGCGGAATTTCTCCGTATCAAAGGATACGCGGGTCAGATCCGGCTCGTCTTCTGCGGCGGTGTTGGCGATAAAGCGCACCGCATCGCCGAAATCGTAGGCAGCCATACCCGGCATGACCGTATCGAGGTCAATCACGACGATCGGCAGTCTGGTCTCACGGTCAAAGAGAACATTGTTCGACTTGGTGTCATTGTGCGTCACGCGGACCGGAATCTCTCCGTTTGCAAAGCGCACCGAAAGCGCGCCTGCCGTCTCGCGGACAGACGAAAGATACGCAATCTCCTCCTGCACGCCCGCCGCACGGCCGCACGGGTCCTCCTCAACATGTGCAAAGAGCGTATCAAGGCGTTTTTTCGTGTTATGGAAATCGGGAATGGTCTCGAAGAGCCGTGCCCCGTCAAAATCAGAGAGCTGATTCTGGAAATGTCCGAATGCCGCGCCGGTCGCTTCGATGACCGCCGGATCGTCGCAGGTGTTGAACGTGACAGAGTCCACATAGTTCATCACGCGCCAGAAGCAGCCGTCGCCGTCGAACAGATAATTCTTCCCGTCGGCGGTGTGGTGGAAATGCAGCGTGCGCTCATTCGGGTATTTCGTGCTGATATGTGTGGTCACAAGGTCGATATTCTGCATAATCTCGACCGGATTGCGGAAGACTGCGGTATTGATCCGCTGGAAAATATACGATTTCTCGCTGCCGTCCTCCTGACGGTATGTCACGCGGAAGGTCGCATTGATATTGCCGTTTGTAATCGTATCGAATGATTGCAGCTCGCCCTTCAGACGGAAGGCTGCGCCGATGCTCCGGAGTGCTTCAGACATGGCAGTTCCTCTCTCAAATCTATACAGTTTTTGTCTGCGCCAGGCATTCCCCTGCCGCGTGTTTTATAGTATACCATGAATCCGGACAGTTGTCAAGCGCACGCTGCAAGCCCCGCACGGCACCGGAAAATGCAGAACTCTATACAAGATTCTTCAGAAACTCAGCGCAGGATTCTACAAAAAATCACTTGCATGTTTTCCGCTTATGTGGTATAATAAATAGGATCATGTCTGATCCTGTCGATCAGATTCACAGAAATAACGCACATACCGCCTCGGCAGTGTGAAGAACAAACGCAGGAGTGTTTTATAAATGGTTTTCTCAAGCCTTATTTTCTTGTACCTGTTTCTGCCCGCATGCCTGCTCTGCTACGGGCTTTCTCCGAATCTCACAATTAAAAACCTGACACTGACAGTGTTCTCCCTCGTGTTTTATGCGTGGGGAGAGCCTGTCTATATTTTGCTGCTGCTCGCCAGCGTGTTCATGAACTACCTGTTCGGTCTGGGCATCGGCTCCTGCCAGAAGAAGGAAAAGGCAGGCGCAGCTAAGGCGGTCATGATTCTGAGCCTTGTGTTCAACATCGGACTGCTCGGCGTGTTCAAGTACAGCGGGTTCATCGCAGAAAACCTGAACCTGATTCCCGGCGTCAGCCTGCCGGTTCCGAAGCTGACCCTGCCGATCGGCATCAGCTTCTACACCTTCCAGATCCTGTCCTATATCATTGACCTGTACTGGGAGAAAATCGACGTCCAGCGCAATCCCTTCCACCTGCTGCTGTATATCTCGATGTTCCCGCAGCTGATCGCAGGTCCGATCGTCCGGTACAGTACAATCGCTGATGAGATCAAGGACCGCAAGGTCACGCTGCTTGATGTCAGCGAGGGCATGACCCGCCTGATGATCGGTCTGGGCAAAAAAGTCATTCTCGCAAACAACCTCTCCACGATCGTCTCGGAATTCTTCGGCGGTGCCATCGAGGGGCTGTCCGTCGGCGGAACATGGTATGCCGTCATCGTCTACGCGATGCAGATCTACTTTGACTTCTCCGGCTACTCCGATATGGCGATCGGTATGGGACGCATGTTCGGCTTTCATTTCGACGAAAACTTCAGACATCCGTTCCTGTGCAAGGATGTATCGGAATTCTGGCAGCGCTGGCATATCTCGCTGGGCACCTTCTTCCGCGATTATCTGCTCTATGTGCCGATCTTCGGCAAGCGCAGAAAGTACGGCGGACTGTTCCTCGTCTGGTTCTGCACCGGTCTCTGGCACGGCGCAAGCTGGAACTTCATCATCTGGGG
>CAMNAY010000179.1 GCA_946531975.1 uncultured Ruminococcus sp.
CCGCGGTAGGAGCCGTCGCCGCCGATGACGACAAGGCCCTCGATGCCGAGGTCATGGCAGGACTGGACAGCCTTCTGAACGCCTGCCTCCTGCTTGAATTCGAGACAGCGTGCGGTAAAGAGCAGCGTACCGCCGCGCTGGATGATCGAAGAAACCGAACGTGCGTTCATATCGAACACATCGCCGTTGAGCAGACCGTTATAGCCTCTGCGGATACCGACGACTTCCATTCCCTTGTACAGTGCAGTACGGACAACCGCACGGATCGCTGCATTCATGCCCGGCGCATCTCCGCCGCTGGTCAGGACACCGATTCGCTTCATAAATTCAATTCCTCCTCGCATTTACAAATGCCGGTCTGGGAGCCGGCATATCTTTTCACTATCAAACAGCATTTGCCACTTTTATTTTACCACTTTTTCAGAATTTGTCAAGGGGGCAGAGCCCTGTTTTTTCCGATATGCCCATTTGCACAAAAAACAGTCTGCATTCCCGCAGTTATTTTAAGTGATTCTGCAAATATTTCCGTTTGGTTGCAAGGCCGCCGCGGATATGGCGTTCCTGCTTATTTTTCTCGGTGACCTCCCGCACGCGCGCATACAGCGCGGCATGCAGCACCGGCAGGCGGACGGAGATGTCCTTATGCACGGTAGACTTGGAGATGCCGAAGACCTGAGCCGTACTGCGGACGGTTGCGGCATGTTCCGCGATGTAGCTGCCCAGCTCCAGCGCACGTTCATCGAGCGCCTGTGCGCGGGCATCTGCGGCGGCGATGCGGGATCGGTTTTGTTTTCTCAAGGTTTGCTTCACTCCTTCGCGCGGATCTCCGTTCTTTGGCGGAGATCGTCCTGCTTCAGCATATGCACGAAGGTGAGAGATGTAGACTGCACCTGATTCGGATGATCACAAAAGATTTTGCGCAAGCCGCGCCCGCAGCGGTACCCATTGCGCTTTTCGGGATAATATGGTATAATACAAAAAAACGGGGGTGAACAAATGCAGCAGCGAACAATCGGGATCATGGCGCATGTCGATGCGGGAAAAACAACACTGGCGGAAGCGGTCCTGTTCCGCACGGGCGAAATCCGGAAACAGGGCAGGGTCGATCACGGCGATTCGTGGATGGACACAAACGACATTGAGCGCAGCCGCGGCATCACAATTTTCAGTGCGCAGGCACAGTTTACACTGGGCGACACCGTATTCACGATGCTCGATACTCCCGGACATACGGACTTTGCAGCGGAGACCGAGCGCGTGATGCAGGTGCTGGACTGCGCAGTGCTGGTCATCAGCGGCACGGACGGCGTGCAGAGTCACACGCGGACACTCTGGTCACTGCTGGAGCGGTATCATGTGCCGGTGATCCTGTTCGTGAACAAAATGGATCTCTCCGACCGCACGGAAACCGCCTTGATACAGGAATTGCAGGGCAGACTGTCGCAGGGCTGCGTGCAGTTTGATACGGACTATGATGTCCTGTGCGAGCAGGCGGCGGGGTGCAGCGAATCGTTGATGGCCGCGTATTTTGATGACGGAACGCTCTCTGCCGGCGCACTTCGGGATGCAGTGCGGGAACGCATCCTATTTCCGGTCTGCTTTGGTTCTGCGCGTACCCTGAAGGGTGTCGGGGAGTTTCTTCGGATTCTGGAGGAATATGTGCCCGAACCGCTGCGTCTGCCGGATTTCGGCGCACAGGTGTTCAAGATTTCGACGGATGCGAAGGGCGGCAGACTGACCTTCCTGAAGGTGCAGGGCGGTGTGCTGAAGAACCGCGCCGAGCTGACCTATACCGGCAGCGATCATCAGCCGCATACGGAAAAAATCACGGGCATCCGGTTTTATTCCGGTGCGAAGTATACGCCCGCGGACGAAGCGGAGACCGGCGCTGTCTGTGCCGTCACGGGTCTGACCGCAGCCTATGCGGGCATGGGACTCGGTGCATGTCAGGACAGCGCAGCCGCGTATCTGACACCGGTGATGCGCTATCAGGCATTGCTTCCGGAGGGACTTGCCCCGCAGGAGGCGCTTGCTGCATTCCGTATGCTCGAAGCGGAGGACCCGCAGCTTCATGTGAGCTGGGATGTACACACCCGCACGATTTTCGTGCAGCTCATGGGAACCGTGCAGCTTGAGGTTCTGACGAGCCTGCTCAGTGACCGTTTTGGCTATGACGTCACCTTCGACAGCGGCACCGTGACCTACCGCGAAACAATCGCGGAAGCAGTCGAGGGCGTCGGGCATTATGAACCGCTGCGGCATTATGCCGAGGTACATCTGCTCATGGAGCCGCTGCCCGCGGGAAGCGGTCTGCAATATGCGACGCAGTGTTCCGAGGATGAGCTCGACCGCAACTGGCAGCGTCTGATTCTGACGCATTTGCAGGAAAAAGAACATATCGGCGCACTGACCGGCTCCCCGATCACGGATATGAAGCTGACGCTGGTGAGCGGCAGAGCGCATCTGAAGCATACCGAGGGCGGAGACTTCCGGCAGGCGACTTACCGCGCCGTGCGGCAGGGTCTCCGTTCCGCAGAGCCGGTGCTGCTGGAGCCGTATTTTGATTTCACGCTGGAGATTCCGGCTGAGAGCGTCGGCAGAGCAATGACAGATTTGCAGCAGCGCAGCGCGGCATTTTCACCGCCGGAACTGTTCGGGGAGACTGCGGTGCTGACGGGCAGCGGACCGGTTGCCGGACTGAACGGCTACACGCAGGAGGTCCTGAGCTATACGAAAGGACGCGGCAGTCTGACGGTGGAATTTTCCGGCTACCGCCCCTGCCATAATGCGGAGGAGGTTGTACAGCGGATCGGTTACGATGCCGATGCAGACCTTGAAAACAGTGCAGATTCGGTATTCTGTGCGCACGGCGCGGGATATCTGGTGAACTGGGCAGAGGTGCCGATGTACATGCATCTTCCGGCAATGCTCCCGCACCGCTATGACTTCGCGGAGGAGCAGCAGCCTGCGGCAGAGCGTCCGCGGCAGAGCGCGCAGCCCGCGGGTGAGGACGAGCTGATGGCGATCTTTGAGCGCACCTACGGCAAGATCAACCGTGAGCCGCAGAAGGCAATGCGCCGCGACCGCCGGGAGGAATCACAGCGGGAAACACGGGTAAAGGTCGCGCCGCCGCCGGAGAAGGAATACCTGCTGGTGGACGGGTATAATATCATTTTTGCATGGGATGAGCTGAAACGGCTTGCGGCGGACGATCTGTCGCATGCCCGCGACCGTTTGCTTGAGATTCTTCAGAATTATCAGGGGTATAAGCGGTGTGAAGTAATTCTGGTGTTTGATGCATACAAGCTGAAGGGACACGGCAGGGAAATTGAACAGCAGGGAAATATCAGCGTGGTATACACGAAGGAAGCGGAAACCGCAGATTCCTATATTGAGCGTGTTTCAAAGCAGCTCCTGAAGAACAACCGTGTACGGGTTGCGACCTCGGACGGTCTGGAGCAGCTGATTATTCTTGGGAACGGCGCAATGCGCATTTCGGCGCGTGAATTTCTCGCAGAGGTTCGCGCAGCAGAAGCCGAGATCCGTGAAATCTGCGGGGAGCCCCCGCGGGCGTTTCACTAAAGGCGGCACAGACGTGCATCACCCAAGGAGCCGCATAGCTGCCGATCATTGCGAACAGAGGAGACCCCGGATGATTCCGGAGTCTCCTTGTTTTTTTCAGATATGCGGCACATCAAGCACCGGTTTCATCAAAGTGTTTCTGTCTTCTTGGCAAGGTAATTCAGAAGCAGGTTCAGGTCGTTCGCAGTCACGCCGAGAACGCCGTCCAGCTCTGCATTTGCCTTCGATTCCTCATCTGCATTCAGCGTGGGATCTTCACCGACCATTCTTGCGATGAAGACCGCGTCCAGCACATTGACGTCGCCGTTGCAGTCTGCATCGCCGCGCACAACCTTGAACGGTTTATCGGTTGTCTC
>CAMNAY010000180.1 GCA_946531975.1 uncultured Ruminococcus sp.
CGCTGCCTGCGCCTCTGCCCGCGATTGCGGAGAATGCAGCGCCGCAGGCCTCACCGACGATCAGCGCGATCTTGACGGTCGTTGCCTCGGCATAGGTGCCGCAGAGCTGGGTCAGCGCACGGAGTGAGCCGCTCTTTGCCGCATCGTTATCCGCTGCGAAGCCGATGGTATCGACAACGGTGATGACCGGGATTGAGAATGCGTCACAGGTGCGGACGAAGCGCGCCATTTTTGCGGCATCGTCTGCGGTGAGTGCTTCCTTCGAGCGGCAGGTCGTCACAATACCGACGGTCGTGCCGCGGACAGTCGCGAGGCAGGTTCCGGCGGAGGTGCCGAATTCCTTGTAAAGCGGAATCGGAGCGTCTGCGTCCGCAATGCTCTTGCACAGGCAGCCGGATTCGCCGCTCTTGCAGACGGTTTCCGGCTCGTCAAATTCGCAGACCGGCGCACCGGCGAGGTTATTGGACGGGAGCAGACGGAGAATCGCTTTTGTCTTTTCCATGACAGCGGCATCGTCTGCGCAGACTGCTGCTGCGATGCCTGCCTTTGCTGCGCTCTCAGCTTTTTCCGCGCCGGAATCGAACGGCGGGGGGAGATACAGCTCTGCTTTTTCGGTCATCAGCACGAAATCTGCCGAAGCAGCCATCAGTGCTGCGCTGCCGGCGCAGACGCCCGCGATCACAGAGATCTGCGGCACGACGCCGGAGAGCTTTGCAGCGGAGGCAATCAGCTTGCCGTAGGCGGTCAGGGAATCGGCGGTGCCGTCCACATAGACGCCGTTGGAATCGTAGATGCCGACGATCGGAGTGCCGGTCTTTGCGGCGAGGGAGTAGAGCCGTCTGATTTTACCGGCTGTGTTTTTGCCCATGACGCCGCTGTTGACATCGGGGCTCTGTGCGAATGCACAGACTGCCTGACCGTCCACATAGCCGTGTGCGCAGACAACGGCTGCGGGATCCTCGCGCTCCAGGCGAAGCGCATCCAGCTCTGTGAAGCTGCCGCCGTCAAACAGCAGGCTCAGGCGTTCTCTTGCGATTGTACCGAGTTTTTCCATATATTCTGTACGCATCCTTTCAGGGTTTGGTAATATCTGTCCATATTGGAATCCATACCTTGTTATTATACCATATTTACACAGAAAAAGCAAGCCCTAAATTTAAGGAGATGCGTTCAGATTTCCCCTTGTCGGTGCAGAGCCCCCGCCGCGCAGTGCGGGTGCCGTGACGTGAAAAGGGAGGGCACAGTCCGGCATCGCCCAAGGGGACTCATAATCGCCGCACGCATGCGGCAGCAATGGCGCAGCCGTATCCGTCGTTGACTTTGCAGTGCGAATATGCTATAACCGGGCAGTGCCCGGCTCCGATTCTGCTCCCATATTTTCATTCTGAGACTTTTTCTCACTGCTCCCATTGAACTTTTCCGCATAATATGCTATAATACAAAGAATCAGCAGGCACACGCTTGCGAAGAATCATCTCAATGAAACACGGAACAGGAATGAAAGCAATGAAACACAAAGCACGAATTGCCGCACTTGTGGCAGCAGGCATGCTCTGCGGACTGTGTGCCTGCGGAAAGCAGTCGCCGGAGCAGTCAGCGGACAGCGAACCCGCCGGAATCTCTCTTGTGAAGGCAGAGCATCCGTCGCCGGATCCGGCACTGTACCGCGCCGCAGAAATCGGAGATACCGTCAGCTTCGGCGGCTATGACTGGTATGTCATCGGCCGTGCGGAGGATACAGAAACGCTGCTTTGCAGACAGTCAATCGGCATCATGCCGTACCATAGCGAAGCGGGCGATATCACATGGGAGAACTGCTCGCTCCGGCACTGGCTGAACAGTGAATTCTACAACGCATTCACGGATGAGGAACGTGCTCTGATTGTGCAGACGGAATGTGAGAATCCCGACAACACCGATTACATCGGAACGGTGACACCCGGCGGCAGCGCCACGGCGGACGCTGTCTATCTGCTGAGCCTGCCGGAGGCAAAGGCTCTGCCGCAGGAGCTGCTCGCCTGCGACCGCTACTGGTGGCTGCGCTCGCCCGGAAAGCACCGTTATTATGCCGCAGGGGTATATTCCTCCGGCGTGATCGACGCCCTTGGATATTTCGCAAATTATCCGGACTATGAGAGCGCGGTTCGCCCTGCGCTGCGCATCCGGCTGACATGACAGGAGCCGGAAACTGCTGCGTTCATCAGACGGGAGAGATCCGCCGGAAACAGACGGCTTTTCTCCCGTCTGTCATTTTATCCGGATGCTGTGCGCAATGCCTTGAAATCTGAAAAAAGCTACAAAAACAGACCGCTTTGAAGGGAATCTATTTGGACGCGGACGCAGATGCATATGCCTTGACAAATGCGGGAAAAGTAGTATAATATAGGATGTAACGCTATGTTCAGTTTCGGTCGGTTGCGGCGGTGTGCCGCAGAAAGGATGAGGTCAGATATGTTTATGGAATTCGCAGAGGAATGGGACGGCTTTACGCCGGGACGCTGGAGCAATACCTCCATCAATTTGCGTGATTTTATTCAGCGGAATATGACACCCTATGACGGTGATGAGAGCTTCCTTGAAGGTCCCACAGAGGCGACCGTCAAGCTTTGGGAGCAGGTCATGGATCTGTCGCGTCAGGAGCGTGAAGCAGGCGGCGTCCTTGATATGGATACCAAAATCATCTCGACGATCACCTCGCACGGACCGGGCTATCTGAACAAGGATCTCGAAAAAATCGTCGGTCTCCAGACTGACAAGCCCTTCAAGCGTGCGCTGCAGCCCTTCGGCGGCATCCGCATGGCACAGCAGGCATGCAAGGAGTACGGCTATGAGGTCGATCCGCAGGTCGTCGAGATCTTCACCAAGTACAGAAAAACCCATAATCAGGGCGTGTTCGATGCCTATACGCCGGAAATGCGCCTTGCGAGAAAGTCTGCAATCCTGACCGGTCTGCCCGATGCCTACGGCAGAGGCAGAATCATCGGCGACTACCGCAGAATCGCACTCTACGGCGTCGATTTTCTCATCAAGGACAAGGAGCATCAGAAGGAAACGCACTTCATCCGCATGACCTCGAAGAATATCCGCCTGCGGGAGGAGCTGACAGAGCAGATCCGCGCACTGAATGAGCTGAAGGAGCTGGGCAGAATCTACGGCTTCGACATTTCCCGCCCCGCAAAGAATGCGCAGGAGGCTGTGCAGTGGCTCTATTTCGGCTATCTTGCAGCGGTCAAGGAGCAGAACGGCGCGGCAATGAGCCTTGGCAGAACCTCTACCTTCCTCGATATCTTCATTCAGCGTGACCTCAACCGCGGCATCATTACCGAGAAAGAGGCGCAGGAGCTGATCGACCACTTCATCATGAAGCTCCGCCTCGTGAAGTTTGCCCGTACACCGGAATACAATGCGCTGTTCTCCGGCGACCCGACATGGGTCACAGAGTCCATCGGCGGCGTGTCCGTGGACGGTCAGCATATGGTCACGAAGAATTCCTTCCGCTATCTCAATACGCTCAATAACCTCGGCACAGCGCCGGAACCGAATATGACAGTGCTGTGGTCTACGAGACTGCCGCAGAATTTCAAGCGGTTCTGCGCAAAAATGTCGATCAAGTCCTCGTCCATTCAGTACGAGAACGACGACCTCATGCGCGTCACGCACGGCGATGACTACGCGATCGCATGCTGCGTCTCGTCCATGCGCGTCGGCAAGGAGATGCAGTTCTTCGGCGCAAGAGCAAACCTCGCAAAGTGTCTGCTCTACGCGATCAACGGCGGCGTCGATGAGGTCATGAAGGTGCAGGTCGGTCCGAAGTACCGTCCGGTCACCGGCGATTACCTCGACTATGACGACGTCATGGACAAGTACGACCAGATGATGGAATGGCTCGCAGGACTCTATGTCAATACGCTGAATGTCATCCACTATAT